>CAYVDX010000008.1:0-16809 GCA_964450485.1 uncultured Calditrichaceae bacterium | reverse complement strand
GGTCTGGCCAGCGGCGGCACCGGCGATGTACTGACCGGCTTTGTTGCCGGCTTGCTGGCGCAGCAATACGACCCCGACGAAGCGGCGTACACCGCGAATTTTATCCACGGCTATGTGGGTGATTTTGTGGTGGAAAAAGAGACCCAATACACCCTGGTCGCCGGTGATTTGATTGCCAACCTCGGCCCTGCGCTAAACAAGTTGATGAGTGAGCATGAATAAAACGCTGCCTTTTGGCGCTCGAAACTGTAAAGGTTTTGACACCTTTACAGTTTAACAAAATGCCATACGCTTGAAAATTAGATTTCTCCGGTAAAATCGATGTTAGAGGAAGATTTGATAATATGTTGAATTAACACAGAATTAGTAAATCCATGGCAAATAAAGAACATCTGAAAATACTTGATCAAGGTATTGACTTTTGGAATAGTTGGAGAGAAAAAAATCCAGAAATTAAACCAAATCTTAGTGGCGCTAATCTATCCAACCAAAATCTACATAGGGTAAATTTCAGAAGAGTAAATCTGAGTAAAGCATATCTAATTAGCTCAAAACTAATTCAGGCGAACCTTACAGGGGCCAATCTTAGTAGAGCAAATTTATCAAGGAGTATTTTAGTTAGTTCAGATATTGCTGAAGCGAATTTGTGTAAAGCAAACCTGAATGAAGCAAATCTTTTTCAAGCAAATTTGATGGTTACAGATTTATCTGAAGCAGATCTAAGTCAAGCGGATCTTAGCGAGGTTAATTTTTCAGGTGCTTTACTTATAAGTGCTGATTTGTCACGAGCAAATCTCGCCAAATCAAATCTAAGTCGTACAGATTTAAGGAAAGCAATCCTTAATAGGACTAATCTCAGTGAAACTTTATTAATTCAGACAAATTTCGAAGGAGCAAACTTTTCTGATTGTACAGTTTATGGAATTTCCGCATGGGATTTAAAGCTAACTGATTCTATTCAAAGAAGCTTCAAAATTTCTCGCTTCAATCAACCCGTAGTTACAGTAGATAATCTTGAAGTCGCTCAATTCATTTATTTGTTACTTAATAATTGATGTTACGCAGTGTCTAATATTTCGCTCCTGACGGAGCTTTGGATTTTATGTATTCAGCTTTTCTATAAATATCGTGCTCCTAACGGAGCTTAAACCGCCATATTTCACTGAAAATTTTGAAAATAAGCCCCGTCGGGGCGTAATATTTATAGCCAGTGATTTCGATAAGCGTTTTCAGCCCCGTCGGGGCGTAATATTTTGCGACCGCGTAACCTCAGTTAATAATGAGAAACTCCGTGACGTAATCAACACTGTCGCAAATAAAGCGGTTTTAATACTTGGCCGCTTTACCCCAGAGAGAAAAGCTATACTTGATGCGATACGCGAAGAATTGAGGAAATATGATTATTTGCCAATTTTATTCGATTTTGAAAAACCTCATGACAGAGATTTCACTGAAACAGTTATGACATTAGCTGGTCTTTCAAAATTCATTATTGCTGATATTTCAGAACCTAAATCGAGCCCAGTGGAGTCACATGCAATTATTCCCAATTTTATGGTTCCATTTGTTCCAATTATTCAAGCGGGAGAAAAACCATTTTCGATGTTTGTTGATTTACAGAATAAACATGATTGGGTTTTACCAACTGTAAGTTATAAGAATAAGAATGACCTTATAGGTAATTTTAACGAAGGCGTATTAAAAAAAGCTGAAGAAAAATATCAGGAAATAAATGCCAAAAAAACAAAGGAAATGCAAGCACCTATTCCAATTATCGGGATTAAATGAAAGATAAATGTCAATAGGTAGTACTAATTCAGTTTAAAAATTAAGTTACTGGCATTTCAAAAATGAAAAGCTTTATTAATTTTCACAATACACGACAAAACTTTGCGGCCCACGAAATACACAAAAAAAACACGAAAAGTATCCTTAATGATTTAAATTCTTTCGTGAATTTCGGGTGTTTCGTGGGGAGTTTTTAGTTTTTGTCGTGTTCTGAGATAGATTATATTTTTTGCGCTTTCGCCACAACGTAGCCGGATCAATGCCCAGGATTTTTGCCGCTTCGCCCATGTCGCGGGCGATTTTCAGCACATGGCGAATGTGCTGTGCTTCCATTTCCGAAAGTGAAAGCAGGGTTTTGGAAGAATTTGCGCAGAGTTGCAGTTCCTCCGGCAGGTCTTCCAATTCGATGCGATGCTCGCGGGCCAGCAGCACGGATCGCCGAACCGCGTTTTCCAATTCGCGCACATTTCCGCGCCAGGAATAATTTTGCATCGCCCGCATCGCCGCCGGCGATATTTTCACACTCGCTTCATCGGAAAATTTATCCACAAAATATTGAATCAACGGTAGGATATCCTCCGGCCGTTCCCGCAGCGGCAACAATTTGATGCGAACCCCGTTCAGCCGGTAAAACAAATCCTCCCGAAATGCTCCGTTTTGGATGGCGACCGCCAAATTTTTATTTGTCGCGGCAATGATGCGGACATCCGTTTTCCGGGTAATGCTTTCGCCGACGCGTTCATATTCGCCGTGCTGTAAAATGCGCAATAGCTTTGCTTGCAGGGTAGGGGAGAGGTCGCCGATTTCGTCCAAAAAAATGGTGCCGCCGTCGGCCAGTTCAAATCTTCCCTTGCGATCTTTAATCGCGCCGGTAAACCCGCCCTTGACATGCCCGAAAAGTTCGCTTTCCAGCAAGTTTTCCGGGATTGCCGCGCAATTGATTTTCACAAACGGCTGCGCCACCCGCTCACTGTTTTCAAAAATCAATTTGGCAAACAGTTCTTTTCCGACGCCGCTTTCGCCTTCAATCAGCACGCTCAGGTCGGTCTTTGCAACCCGTTTGGCCAGGTCGATCATTTCCAGCATTTTGGGATTCCGGGTGATAATGCCGTCGGCGCCGGTTTGTTCGCGAACTTGTTCGCGCAAGTGGTGAACTTCCTGCCTCAATTTGTGATAATCGAGGGTTTTTTTGGCAAAAAGCTGCAATTCCAGGTAGTCAAAGGGCTTTTGCAGGTAATCGAACGCGCCGTTTTTGATCGCTTCCACCGCGCTTTCGATGGACCCGTGCGCCGTGATGATCACCACGGTTGTGCCGGGTGAATACCGTTTTATTTCCGCTAAAATCGCCATGCCGTCAACCGGCGTCATTTTCAAATCCACAAACGCCAGGTCGAAAAACCCTTCCCGGATTAATTCCCCGGCGTTTTCCGGTTGCCGGCATTGGGTCACATCAAAGCCCAAATCCTCCAGGCAAATCGCCATTGTTTTGAGGATATGCGGCTCGTCATCGATGATTAAAACTTTAACGCGCATTGTCCGTTGTCCGTTGTTGGTTGTCTGCAATTATGTCTTCCCGGTCAGCCTTTTTAACCGGAATTGTGAAAAAAAACCGGCTCCCTTCGCCTAACTTGCTTTCCGCCCAAATCTGCCCGTGATGCGCATTTACGATCTCCCGGGAAATTGCCAACCCCAATCCTTTATTTCCCGCATCGGCATTTTGGAAATTTTTCACCTGCACGAATTTATCAAAAATAAGGTCAAGCGCATCTTCGGGGATGCCCTCGCCGCTATCGGCAACGCAAAAACGGATCGCTTGTTGAGAATGTTGTATCGCGATGCGCACGTCCCCGCTTTCCGGCGTGTGCTGAATGCCGTTTTCGATCAAATTGGTCAGCACCCGGGAAAGCTGATGAAAATCAGCTTCAAATTCAGGCAGCGGGGATTCGCAGTCAACCGCTAATTGGATTTGCCTTTTTTCAATGGCAAAACGCAATGGCTGCAAGGCGTCATCAATCAGTTGGGGCACATCGATGCGTTTGAAATCCAACCGGTAATTTCCCGATTCCAGCCGGGAAAGATCCAGCAAATCCGTAACCAGCGTTCTCAAACGCAGGCAATCCGCTTTGGCGTCATCCAACAATTCGCGCTGTTGCTCGTTTAATGCGCCGCGGGCTTGCCGCAGCAATATATCGATGGTCATGTTGATCGAGGTGAGCGGCGTTTTAAATTCATGCGAAATCGTTGCCATAAACTCCGATTTCAGCCGGTCAAGATTTTTAAACCGCGTGACGTCTTGCAGCAGCGTTACCCACCCCAGCGCGTTGCTTTCCGGATCGCTGATTTTAATCTGCCGGACGGCGAAGAAAAATTCCTCCGGGCCGTTTTGCAAAGCGACCAGCGATTTATAAATTTCGCCGGGAGACGCCGTTTCATTGTTTTCGCGAAGCAGAATTTTCCGAATTCCCTCATCGTGGATAATATCATCCACCAAATGACCGCGCCAGTTTTCTCCGGCGATATTCAGTAATTGCCGGGCGCGATCATTCATCAATGTAATGCGCTGACGGTTATCCGTGACAATAATCGCCGCCGGAATGCCCGCCACAATGGTCTCGGATTTTTTCTTTTCCTGCAAAATTTGCCGAATATTCATCTGCTCATATTCTTGCAGGCGTTCGGTCATTTTGTTGAATTCCCTGCCAAGCTCTGCAATCTCGTCGTCTGTGCTGATGGCGATTTTTTGATTCAATTTTCCCTGGCTGATGCGTCGCACCGTTTCCGTGGTTTCCTTGACCGGCTTGATGATACTGCGCGTAAACCAAACGCTTGCTCCGACGCTCAAAAAAATTGCCAACCCGGCAATGCCGATGATCACCAGCATGGCCTGGCCGGAAACTTTTTGCGCTTTGGCGTCAGCAGCGGCGATCGCTTGTTCATTGGCGCGTTTCAAATCTGCGCAAAAATTTTCAACGATCGCGACACGCGGCTTGACGTTTGTTTCAAAAAAGCGATTTGCCGCTGTTGGCTTTTGCTTTTGCAGCAGCTTTTCCAAACGATCAGAAATTGCTAAATACTGTTGGTAGGTTTCGCGAATTTTTTCAAGAATCACCGGTTCATCAGGCAGCGCAATCCCTTCGATAGCCTTTTGATGCCAGTTGTAGAATTCATTTTTGTAGGTGTTAAAATTATTGATCAGTGAGGAATCGGTGGGTGTTTTCAGCAACGCCTGCTGTGCGAGTACCTGCTGCCGCAGCGCCAGCGCCATGCTTTCTGCTGCGTTGACATTTTGGTATTTCTCTTTCAGGATGCGATCCACCGGGCTTCCCAACTGCCGGATGTGGTAAATCGCAAAAACAGTGATCGCAATGTTGATGCAAATTAGAACAAAATATCCCAGCCCGATTTTGTAGCTCAACGATTTCATGCTAAAAAATGGGCGCGTTTTTCAGCTTTTACAAATGTTTTTCAAAATTGATGCGAGACGTGGGGCGTGACGCATGATTCGTGATGCGTAAGTTTCAGTTTTTTCACGAATTACGAATTACGTATCACGAATTACGTTTATTCACAATGCAGAAAAATCTGTTCGCCAAGAATAGCAGTGCTTAACTCTGTTTTGCTTCCGCTAATCTTTTTACAAGCTTATCATACATCGCCTGATAGGACGTTTTTGCGATTTGTTTATAAAACGAACCGCGATAATTGCGCGCAGTGCTCAGCCCATCGATAACCATATCATAAATTTTCCATTCGCCGTCAACAAGATGCATTTTGTACACAATCTCAACATTTTTTCTGCCTTTATACGCAATGGTGGTCACGGTCGCTTTATCGCCGTCAATCTCCGGCGATTCATATTTGATGCGATCCGCCCGGTAAACTTCCAGTTTTTTCACGGAAGAATTACGGATAAGTTTTCGAAAAACACTGGTAAATTCTTCTTTTTCTTTTTCAGTTCGTTCTTTCCAGTATTTTCCCAACGCCAAGCGGGAAAGCTCGCGAAAATCAATCAATTCGTTGATAATATCTTTTAATTTTTCCCGCGTTTGATCATCAATATTGTCGCCTGCGTTGTCAATAATTTCTTTTATCGTGTTGTTCCGTGCCTGAATGACTGCCAATGGCGATTCGCTCGTCACGGCCGAAAGTTCACTGAATGTAAATAGCAGCAACAAAATACCGCCCCGGGATAACCAGCGTTTATAATTGTCAAATTTCATTCTTTCAAACTCCTGTTTTTGTCCGTTTTATTGGTAAAGATCATATCCGATTGCCGCACTCAATTCGGCAACTTTTGTATTAAACTGATAAATGTTCTTTAAATGTTCCCCGCGCATGGTGCTATTCGCCTTGAACGCGTCGATCAATTCCTTCACTTCCGTCAGCCCCAGATCGAATGTCATGGATACGGAACGCAGCCAGTTTTTGCTGGCTTTCAGCGCTTTTTCACTTTCCCGGATATTCTTTTCGGCGGCGATGAGCTCCAGGTATTTTTTTTGCACATCTAATTTTATTTTCTCAACCAACAATTTTTCTTTATAAGCTAATTCGTGGTATTTCGCTTCGCCAAGCCGCACTTTGTCGCGGGTTTGTAGAAAATTCAAGTTCAGTCTAAAACCGAGAAGAATGCCGGGGCGGAAAAAATTCGTCGGATTATAAACCCAGGGATTGTTGGGATCATCCCGGTCTTGTGCGTAATTGTATTTTAAGCCGCCGGCCAAAAAAATCTGCGGATAATAATCGCTTTTGGAAACATTGATAAGCGCCCGGCTTGCGCCAAGTCCGGCTTGTAGTTGGGCTAATTCCGGCCGGTTTTGTTGCGCCAGCGCCAAATAGTTCGGCAAACTGTCGATTGGGGTTTCCAGCGGCTCCAGGTATTCTGTACTGAGTTCAACTTGCGTGTTTTTCGCCAGTCCCAGGGCAGCCTTCAAACCGGCCGCGGCAATGGAAATGTTTTTCAGCGTTTCCCGGCGTCGTTTATTGACTTCGTATTTAAAAATCTGCAACTTAAACAGGTCTTCCTGAGAGACATCTTCGTCACCGTCATCCAATTTTTCGTTCAACTTATCTTCTGCTTTTTGAATTTCCCGCCGCGCATCTTCAATGACAATTTTCAATTCTTTTCCCAACAACAACCCCCAATAAAGCTGTCGGGTCATCAAGCGGATTTGAGATTCGGTTTTTTGAATATTTGCCTGGCTTGCATCGACGCCAAACGAGGCGGCCTTGCCGAGATTACTGAATTTTCCGAAGGTAAAAAGCGGTTGAACAATACTAAAGTCCACCTCGGTTAGCAGTCGCAGGTCGGAAAATCCGGTGGAAGTATCCGGGGAAGTCAACACGCCGGTATCCGTAAATTCTGCCCGGGCCCGGGGGATTGTGCTCCAAATATTTTTTAATTCAAATTTTGGTAAAATACCTGCATTCACAGCTTGTGTTTGTTGGTAGCGAGATCGCTCCAAGCCGAGCTCCGCGGATTTTAGCAACGGGTTATTTTTAAGTGCAAGCGCTTCACATTGCCTGAGGCTGAGAATCAGCTTTTCTTTTTGCTGCCCCATTGCCGGCGGTGTGAAAAAGAACACACAGCTTAAAAATAAAATCAACAGGTTGCGCATCGAATTCCTTCTTTATTATTCAGCTTCAAGTATTTTTTTCACGCCGGAGTCTGCGTTGGCATTTTTTAACGCACGGATGTCGTCGTAATCCGCATACGCCAGGGAATGCGTTGAATTTGCATCGGAAAGGATGCCAATGCCAACCGTATCGTCCGGCGGATTACCGCCGAATGTTTTTTGATAAGCCTCGTACGCATTAAAAACATAGGTGCGCCATTCTCCGAGATGATCTTCGCCCGAATCCGCCACCACCATCCACGGTTTGCCGATGCCGCTGCGGCGCATTGTTGACCCAACCGGCAAGGTTGAACTCCAAACATATTTCACCGATTCAGGGATAAGTCCCAGTTTCTTTTTATAAATAAAATAGATGCCGGCGGCGCTATCCACGGTTTTTCCGTAGCGCTCATCCCCGCCTTTAGGGATTTTGTGCGCACGCCAGCGGAACGAAACATAGGGATACTTTTTAATATTCCATTTGATTTCTTTTCCGATAATTACCGATTCGCCTCTATCCGTGGCTTCGAGATATTTGTTATGGTCTTCCGATTTTACCAAATACGGTTTTCGTTCGGGATCATCACTGCTTTTCCACGTCCAGCGCGGGGGGATTTTGCCGACAGTTCCGGATTCAAAATCTTCTAAAACCACATAATTGTAGCCGCCCATTTCAGCAATGAGATACGACACCGAATAATCATCAAGGATTCGTTTACAAAACTTATAGTAATGGCGCACCAGGCTGTTTTTATTGGCAATTTTTACATTGGTTATCTGCCATTCGCCATTCGGGCTTTTTAATAGAAAAACTTTTATATTCGATTGGCGGTTTTTTCCAACAAAATCAAAATCCAGCGTGGCGTTATTTTCCTTGATCGTTTTATTAAGCAAGTTTAATTGCCAGGGGAAATTCGAATCCGCAAGAAGCGGGCTGTTTTTTATTTTTTTTGCGATGTCTTTCCGAAGCGCGATACTAAAACGTTGTTGCGTGTATTCGTCAAGTTTTCGCCAGTCATTCGACAAAAATTGCCGGGACAGCCGTTCAATGTTGAATAAATCATCAACCATTTCTTGATATTTTTGATTTTTTACTGAATCCGAAAGGGTCGGATTTGTTAAAACCTTTTGCCACATTTCAAAATATTTTTGCACCATTTCCTGCGGATCCGCAGTATTGTTGAGTGAAAAAACCGTCGGTGATGAAAGAAATATGGTCATTATGCCAATAAATGCAATGCCTGTCAATATTTTTCCTTTTATATAATTATTGAGCCTTCCTCGCATTATTTCTCCTGAGTTTTTCCAATATTGCATTGAACATTCGTATGAATAATATTTGTGCCGTCGTCGATCATTGCTACATGATTACTGTGTCTTTTTCACCGAAACAGTGCGATTTTCGAGCCACTGCACAAGCGCCGGCAGCACCACGATTGCCGTAAGAAACGTCGCTGTAATGCCAATAACAGCTAAATTCCCAATTGAGTTTAGCCCGGGATGTCGCGCCATGATCAAACCCGAATACCCAACGATGGTTGTCGATGTCGTCATAAAAATCGCCCAGCCCGTGGTTTTGAGCACGTGATATAGCGAACCCGGTCCTTCTTCTTTATAGCGGTGATAAAGATGAACGCCATTATCAACGCCAATGCCGATCACGCTGGGAATCACCACAATATTGAAAAAATTGAACTTCATTTCCGTAAGATACATTATCCCGCCCATCCATAAAATGCCGATCACCAGCGGCGAAAGCACTAAAAGCGCTGCTTTGAAATGGCGGAAATCCATCAATAAAACCAGGAATACCACCAAAAACGTCAGGATTACGGCAAACCGCCCTTCCTTTATCAGGATCAGCAGCATGTCAGCCAGGATAATATTTGAACTGGAAGCGTGAAATATCTTGCCGCTTTTCGTGCGGATCGTTCCCACATCATTGCGAAAATCAATGGCATTTCGCCCGTCCCGCAACGCAACGCTGGGATAAATGAATACGAATTTTCCGATTTCGCCCCGCTTGTTGATGAACTGCCGTTTATCCTTCTCCGGGAAATCTTCCCAGGTAAACGGATGATCCACTTGCAGGTATTGTTTCAGTTCGTCTAATTTTTCTTTGTCCTTTCCGGTCATCACATCGTCAGCTTCGTCATTAACCAACTGTTTGATTTTTCTTATTTTAGCAAGGCGAACCTGTTGGTCTTTCGGAACGAGGCTGTAAATAAAACGGGTGGATTTGATAGTGGGCGTCACGGTGTCGGTTTCGATAATATGTTTCACCGCCGCGGCGATTTCCTCCATTTCCGCAACTGAATTTGCCAAAACCACCGCCGGAGATTCTGACAATGTGAAAACGCCCCTGGTTTTTTGGTCGATCAATTGCCGCTCTTTGGTGATGGCGCGAAGTTCGGTAAAATCATACTGAAACCCGACTTGTGACAGTCCGTAAATTGAAAACAGGGTAAACAGTCCCGAAATCAGCAAAATCGCTTTTGCAAATCGAAACTCCTCCGGTTTGAAGTGGCGTTTTTTATTAGAATTCGGTTTGGGTTTCAATAATTTCAATTTTTCCAACCAGATGATGAATGCCGGCAGCACAATTACCATTGCAACCAAGGCAAATAAAATGCCAATGCCGGCAATAAAACCTAAATCAGAAAAACCTTTAAAATCCAGCAACAACAGCGAAAAGAATGCCAGGGAAGTGGTCAGCGCGGTCGTGGTCAGGGCTTTGCCGGTGTTGCATACCAGCACTTCGATGGATTTCTCCAATGACAAGCCCGCCAAACGGCTTTCCGAGTAACGGGCAAACGCATGTATCCCATAATCGATGCCCAATCCGAACAAAATGACGAATAAAAACCCGGTGATGGTATTCAATTCGCCCAACACGCCATACGTGGCGCCAAATGTCCACGCCAGGGAAAACAGCAGGGTAATGCTGATCAACAGCGCCCCGACCAACCGTCGAAAATAGATGACGATGAGCAGAAAAACGCCGCCCAAACCGTAAAACGCTGTTCCTAAAATGTCGTCTTTGATGGTTTCAAACTCGTCAATTTTGTTTTTGAAATTGCCGCCGTAATAGATCTTTATGTCAGGCGCATATTCCTGATAATCCGCGGCCGCGACAACATTTTTGACTTCGGCGATCATCTTTTTGATAAAAGCCAGGTTGGAATTGGGTTCGGATGCAAAAATTTTCATCACCAGCACAGTGCTGTCGGCATTGGCATAATATTCCTTGGGGATTTTCTGTTGGTACTGCGCGAGCGTCTTCTCCAACGTGCTGTCGGACGCCTCTGAATCATCATCGTCGTCTCCGAATAAATCATCCACAAACAGGGGGTTGAGCTTTTGTTTTTCCTGATCAACTTTGTCTTTGATTTGACGGTAGAGTGTATCCAATTCGGCCGGTTCTAAAAATAACAGGGCATTTTTCCGATAAAATTTTACATCATTTTTGTAATCCACATATTTGATAAGTTTACTTTCCAGCAGACGCGGCGTCAAATCCGCGGCCAATTTTTTTGCCGCGCTAAAGTCTTTTGTTTCAATTACCAGGCGTAACTGACCAAGCCCCCCGACTTCTTCTTTGATCTTGTTTAACGCTTTGACGCTCTCAAAATGATCGGGCAATAATGCGGTCAGGTCTGTCTGTAATTTTAGCTTCGAGGCATAGTATCCGCCGATGATTGTGCCTAACACGGCAACAATAAGAATGGGAACGTAATATCTTGTAATCGAATGGCACATTTGACGGGGATCTAACATTTAAACCTCTATGGTCTTTTATATAATCAGATTTTTAAAGCCTACTATATTCCGAGATAAAGAGTTCCAACATATTTATAAATCAGTGTGAATATAAAAATCAAAAGTCACAATTTCTTCGCTAAAGAAACACCTTTTCACAAAAGCATTGAAAAAAAAACGGGGTATAAAAAAACTTGCCCCGTAAACACGGGGCAAAATAACGTTGCAAAAATTGGTCCAGTAAAATCAAGTGCCTTTACAATCATCACAAAGCAGTCCCTCTAATTGTTTTGTTCTCCAGCGACGTCGCAAGTCCTGATACAGGGGATCATTCCAGACTTCCTTGACGGAACGCTCCCGGCAGTTGCCCAGCAAATTGCTGCGTTCCTGATCCACGCAACACATGATCATGTCGCCGTTCCACATTATCCAGGCGCGCCAAAAAGGAATGACGCAAAACGGAACCCGCACAAATTCACGGTCGCCCAATCCCAACTGTTCAATATCGATGCTTGCCCGGTTGTCTAATTTCCGGGCTTTGAACCCAATGCCAACCTTCTTCCAGTAGGCCTTTTCGTTTTTTAAATTTTCAATGACCGGGTTGGTTTTTACTGTCCAAATGGTTAGTTTGGGTTTTTTACCCTTAAATTTATCCCACTGTTCTTTAAAACGTAAAATGTTTCCCATCACCCGGTCGAATTTTAAGGGCGGCATCATTTTTTCATAAACTTCCGGAATAATTGAATGGAAACTGATGTTGATTTCATCCAATCCCTGGGAATGCAGCAGGCGATACCCCGTTTCTTCGCTGAGAAGCCCGGCGTTTGTGGTAATGCGAATTTGCGGGTTGGTGCGTTTCCCTTTCTTTTTGGCGATATATTCAAGTCGCTCCGGCATCTTTCGATCCACCAGCGGATCGTTCAAAAGGTAGGGATCCAGCCGGCGCAGGTTGGGATATTCGATGACTTCATCAATGATTTTTTCAAACAATTCATCGCTCATTCTGCCGTGAATTTTATTCGCTTCCCTTCCGACGCCGCAGAATGAACAGCGTGCATTACACCCGCTTTGGGTTTGAATGTCGATCGATTGCGGGTAATCCGGGGTGAATTTCGTAAATCGAATCCATTTAATATATTCACCAAAGGGAAGACTGCTGGAAGACGGTGAATTTGGTAAAACGATACGTCCGATTTTGTGTTGGATTCGCTTGATCTTATTTATTTGCGGCTTTTTGGGCGGCGCGGTGATTGTTTCAAAGCTCATTTTCAACTTTCTATAGTTTATGGCGTTCCGGTTTGGCCGGTTCGCTGTTCATCTCTTTTTCGGGTTGCAGTTCCATTTCTGAAATACCTGGCTCAGTCAAAGAATCCCAGACCAGGTATGCGTAGCGTTTTATTGCGCGCAAGGGATGAAAACCACCCGGCTTATAAAGCATATAAAGCGCAGAGACTAATATTCCAATACACATCACCAGTAAACTGCTGGTCATCAGCCAGTAGTAAACAGCAATGTTGCCACCCAACATGATCAAAAAAGTTAAAAATGAAAACATATCCCTGCGTCCAATCGGCGTCAAAAAACTGATAAGCTTTAAATACCAAACCTGTCCCGGTTTTTTATTAAATGATGCCATTGCTTTGTTTAAATCTTTTAAGCTTCCGGAATCCTGTTTTTTGATATATTGCAGGCCGAATTTCAGGGCAAAAAGTAAAAACAAAATCAGGCCGCCCGTTATGGCGAAAACCAGTTCGTTTTGGGTTGCGCGATAGGTGCCGACAGTAACCCCAATGATAAACGCGATATATGAAAGTTGATCGGTAATCGTGTCAATCATTGCGCCGCGTTTGGAATCTTTGTGTTTAATAACCGCTACTTCGCCGTCACATCCGTCAATAATCGAGGATAATTGAAAGAGTATGCCGCCGATGATTGTATTCAATGGCTTTCCGGCAGACAAAATCCATGCCGTAAAAATCGAGAAAAAGAGGTTGAAAAAGGAAATTTGATTTGGCGTAATGGACATTTTTAAGAGCCATTTTGAGATCCGATTGGAAATTCGGCGATTGATTGTCTTGGCAATGATCCCGTCATTTTTTGAACGCGTAGAGTGTAACAACAGCTTTTCGGCATATTTGATATCCGAGACGGTGTCAACATCTTGCCAAAACGCATCTCCGATATCAAAGGTGCTCATTTTTCCTTCCCGGGCCAGAACGCGAATACCGCCGGAAAGAGATTCATCGCCTTCTGCCTGACTTTCGCGAAGGGCGTTGAATAAATGTGGCGTACAAACAAAAATCCCAATATCAATCGCATTGAATGCGGTTAGCTCTTTGCTTAAGTTAATCAAACGATCGTTTTTGGTGTGAACTTTGGTTGCATCCTCCAAATCATGAACGCGATCTGTGTCATAGTCCACACATAAAACGCCGCTATCGCCATTTAATTCATGTTTTTGAATGCGTTTTAGGATGTTGACATCAAAAACATGATCAGACATAAAGAGGAAAAATTTATCATCAACAAATTCTTCCGCTTTTAAGGCTGAAACGCCATTTTGCCGTTTCCACTCATGGTTGTATATCCAGTTAATTTTTACGCCCAACTCTTCTTCGCTGATTGACGCCTTAATTTTTTCAGCCTGATACCCGATCACAACAAAAAATTCTGTCACGCCCGTCTTTTTTGCTGACAGAATCACTCGTTTTAGCAAGGGGATGCCACCAACCGTGACAAGCGGTTTTGGAAGATTTTTTTGGTATCCATTTAATCGGCTGCCGTTTCCCGCGGCAACGATGACGGCTTTGGTAATATTTGATTGGCTGTTGATATGTTTATTATTCCGCAATGTTTCATCATCTAAAGTAATCGCTTCAGAAAGTATCATTTCATCCCGTAGATTTAATTCCATACATTTCTCTCCGTTAAATTATCCGTTTGATGCAACCCGAATGAAAAAGTTTCGCGTATAAATTTTTATTATTCTTTTTAGTTAACTCAAATATCTATATTTTAAATAGATACTTTCAAAACAAACTCAATAAAACAACATTGATGATTAATTCCGATAAAATAACGAAGAACTATTAATAATCACAAAACTTTTTTTTCCTACCGAATTTATCATTAAGAGTGGTTTTAATAAGTCTAATTACTTAAACGAGGGGCCGTTGTGTTTTTTTTCTTTGTTTTTTTAGAGCTTACCAAAACGGTATTTTGATCGTTTCACCAACATGATAAATTTTATCAGAATAAGCCTTCTTAACGTAGGTGTTATGCAAAAACTTAAAGAAAAATTCCGGGACCCCTCACTTAATTACGCTTTTTACCTTTAAGACGCTGTAATGAAGCTAACCTGGATTCTTTTTAAAGTTTGCTGTACAATCGTGATCCGACTTTCTTAACGATAGAATCACCGACATCGTTGTTTGCTATTTATCGTTATCCGCGATTTTCCCCAAGATATCCTTAGATTTCGCTTGCCAAAAAAGACTCAGGAAGATATTGCATACATATTTTAAAAGCAAGCGACATTATGGTATTTAGAATTAGATTGTTACTATTCAGCGCTGTGGGAATCAGACTGTTTTTCCGTGGATTTCAACACCACAAACCTTGAAGGTTTTCCGGGTGTTTTTTCAAATGTCGCCAAAAGTATAAAAACCATGAAATGATTACAACAAGTAAATAGACCTTCAAGGTTTTTACGCTGTGATTTCAGGAAAAGCCGTATTGTAAACAGCCCCAAATAATACTTGCTGAATAGTAACATTAGATTTTAAGACAGGATGTTTCGCGGTGAAGCGCACTGTTATTCCGTTAATTTACATATAAAATATAAAACGAACTCATTTTCGGAATACGACATACCGGCGCAAAATGAGGTAAAAAGCTGTGATTTTTTACAAACTCTTTGACAAATTTTGCTAATAATTATAATATTTGAGATAAGGTAGGGGTACCGGTGACTTGGATAAAAAGATTAAAAAAGAAACTTTTTGAAGCACCTCCCGAAAAGGGGACCATGACGGTTGATGCAATTCTCATTGCCGATACCGATGATCAGGTGTTGGTTGAAATTGTAGATCACCAACAATGGCTGCCGAAGAGCGAGATTAAAATTTTTGAATTTAGCGAGAACCAGGTAATCATTATAATGCCTAAGAATTTGCTCAAAAAAAGGCCGTCAACATCATCAGATTGATTTCATATAGGATATAACTGATTCCGTTGATTTACTACTCTTTGGTAGAATAACAATTCGTTTTGTTGAATATTGATCGATTAACACAGCATTATTCTGCAAAAACATCAGCCAATTTTGACTAAATCAACAGAGTCATAACTGAATCATTATTATTTCGCCTACAAAGCAAATTGAATCCTCCTTTTATTCCGAACAAATATTTCTCAAAATTTATTACGGGAGTAAAAATTAGCGAGGAAGGAGAAACGTTAGAATCAAAGGCTAAGTTTCGCCTCTTTTTCCGGAACTTAGCCCGAAAAAAGAGGCGCCCACGGCGCAGTTCCATTTTCGCTCCTGAAAAGAATGGGGAGAAAAAAAGCGGTAAACACGGCGAATTTTCCACAAAATCACCGGTTTACGCCGTAAAGCCCCCTTCTCTTGCCAAGCGAAAGGGGGGTGAGTTCTAATTCGTGTCCTTAGAATGTAACAGCCCTGCGGCAAACCGGGGGGCATATTTGAAGATAATAATTACGTAAAACCGAATCTACACCCGTTTTTTAGTAGCGTTTATAGCCGCCGCCCCCGCCGCGACGATCATTATTCCGCGGGCGTGCTTTGTTGACGATGATTGAGCGGCCGTTCATATCTTGCCCATTTAATGCTTCCATGGCTGCTTCAGCTTCTTCATCGTTGTGCATTTCCACAAAACCAAATCCCTTTGAATTGCCAGTGTAGCGATCCGTGATAATTTTGGCGGAATCCACTTCGCCAAAAGCTTCAAAAGCTGTTTTTAATTGATCTTCCGTGACTTGATAGGACAAATTACCGACATAAATATTCATGCTGTCTCCCTTTTTTTGAAATTAGTGAGGTGATTAAAATTTTCGGCAAAAAGCCGGAGTATGACTCGCGTTTCGTGATGATCGAAAGGTGTCCTTTGATATTTGTTTCAACGTTAATTTGCATAATTATTGGGCGACGGCATTGATCTGCCAGGCAATGCAAAGGTCAGGAAGAATTCGAAAATATGGTTGCTAAGTCCGGTTGGCAATTTCCTCGACTTCACTGAACGACAGTGACTGGCGTATGATAGGTAAATATTACAGGATGATACTCCTCACTAATTATTCAGTGAATACAAAGTAATGTTATGAATCAGGTAAAAAAACATTTTTTTTGAAAAAAAATGATCCTTATCCATGAATACTCAACATTTATCGCCTGCATTATGCACAGGTTTTATTTAAAATGATTCTAACTTACTGTATTATTTGATTTTATCTTAAAAATTTCGGGTAATAAAGGATTCGGCGGAATGATTTGTTGGCGGAATCATTAAATTCATAAAAAATAATGTATTTGTGTAGCATCAATATTTTGGAAAACACAATGCCGGGTGTATTACCATCTGATGTTACGCGCTGTTGAAGCTGTTTTACGCGAGGCAGAGCCTCGCAGCGA
>CAYVDX010000007.1:0-17230 GCA_964450485.1 uncultured Calditrichaceae bacterium | reverse complement strand
GTTGGGCAATCGCGGCGAAATTGTCAAAATGGAATTTCACGATATTCAGGATATTATCAGCGATGATCTGTTTCAGCGCTTCAAACAGCGGCTAAAAACTCGCACGAACGATCCGGCCGGAAAACAGCAAATTTTGGATATGGCGGTAAAAGCAATGATGACGCTGACGGAGAAATGATCCCGGTAAAGGCGTCTCCATCCACCGGGACAAACCGAGATCAAATCATCCAGGTTTGAAATGCGGGGGATGAAAATTTCTCAATTGCCCTGATCGCGCGCCATTTTTAGGCGCTTTAGTTCACATTAGATCACTTTAGACCACTTATGAAAATAAAAGAATTCCAAATACACCGTTACGGGCCATTGGGGGATTCCGGAGTTATCCGGCTGGAAAATTTCAACCTTTTTTACGGCAATAATGAAGATGGAAAAACCCTGACCCTTGAAGCCATTATCAGCTTTTTGTTGGGAAAATCCCGCAGGGTTTTTTCGGGCATCGAGCGAGTGCCGCAGTTGCCGGAAGGCTTTTTGCTATTGGAATATGCGGATGGCGAGACCGTTCATCTAACCTCGGCAAACAATCACAAATCAACGGCGACCATCACCAACATCTTAGACGTCGCCGCCGAAGAATTTCGCAATTTATTTATCATTCGCAACAGCGACTTATCCATCAGCCGAGAGGCTGCTTTTTATCGCGATATTACTGAAAAACTGACCGGTCTGCGCACCCGGCATTTGCAGCAAATCCGGAAAAAACTGCGGGAATTAGGGCATTTTACCAATGGCATGGACACCCTCAACACCAGGGAAAATCATTATCTCAAAAGCCGGCTTCAGCAGGCGGAAGGATTAATTGACGAATGCCAGGCGCTCTATCACGAAGCGGCTTCCAGGGGATACGATATTTTAGAAGAAAACCTGGTGGAAATGCAACAGCGGTTGCGGGAGTTGGATGAGACATTCAACACACTGGGCAAAGCGCGACTGAGGGAACGTTACGAAACCGCCCGGAAACAACTCGATTTGATTTATTCATTCCGGCAGAAAGGACAGGATTTACAACAATTTACCCTTGAAGAGCTGATCCAATGGCAACAAGCAGAAGCATTTATTGAAGAAAAAGATACCGAGCTGAAACTGACCATCCAACAGTGCAAAGCCTGCGAGGATGAAGTTGCCGACGAACAAAAAAAATTGCGCGACCTGCATAACCAGATGGAAATTCGCCTTCAGCGAAAACGCGACATTGACGAACGGCTGAAACCGGCGCTGCGGCAATATGGCGAAATCAAAAAAAGAAGCGCGCGCAGCGATGTCAGCCGCCCGTTTTTTCTCATTGCCATTGGCATCAGCATGATCTTTGCGCTGGCGTCGCTCTTTGGATTAATGTGGCGCCCGGCTCAGACCTTTATCCTGTGGATTGCAATCCTTTCCGGCACTGCCACTTTCGGTTTATCGCTGCTTTATTTTTTTCGGTTTATCAATCCCCAGGGCAATACACAGGAACTGGCGCAGCAGGTGATGCATCTTGCCGGGGAATTGGGATTTCCCGGCGACGAAATCAGCAATATTCAAGAACGGGTTCAGCAATTTGAAGAAGAGTTTCAGCGCCGGCGTCAGCAAATCGCCGAAACCGAAGGGCGCGTGTCATTTCTGGAAAGCCAGTTTCACTCCCTGCGCGATGAGCAAATTGAAAATCTTGAAACCCGCCTCGAAGCCGCACGGGAAACCATTCGCCAGATTCGCGTGTCGCGGCAGGTGGAAATCCTGGCGGATTATCAAAACAAATACCGGGAACAACGCCGCCTGGAACAGCAAATTAATGATGCAGCGGCAGTGCTCAAGGGAATTTTCGGCCCCGCTATCAAAAACGCCGATCGTTTGGATGAGCAAATTCAAAGCTGGGAAAATGAGGTAAATGACCTTAAAAAACATCAGTTTGCCGCGGCGGAAACCGAATTTGATGAGGAAAAACAGCTAAAATTGACCGAATCGAGAGCCGAAACGCAGGCGGAGGTAGAACTTCTGCAACGCGAGCTTACTGATTTTCACACCCGTCTTGGCGATATCCAGCGGCGTGTTTACGAAACAATTTTACCAGCAGAAGAAATTTTTCCGGGACGCACGTTGAATGATCTCAAACAATTCTCAAAAATGTTGAAAACGTTTGTGGATGATATTCACACCCAACAAAAAAATGCCCGCGCAGCAATTGAAATCTTTGACGAAATTGAAGGAGAAGATCGTCAAAAAATCAGCGAATTGTTTGGCAACTCCAGCCGCGTCTCGACGTTGTACAAACAAATATCGGGTGAACTTTACCCGCTGGTGTTTTATGATTTTGAAAACAATTGCGTTCGCATCCGCCGGCGGGATGGTAAGGAATTGCCGCCGGAATGGCTTTCCAGCGGCGCTTACGATCAGCTTTATTTTACCATTCGCCTGGCATTGGGAGAAAAATTACTCCAGGGCGAAAAAGGTTTTTTTATTTTTGACGACCCGTTTTTGAAGTCCGACTCCGGCCGCCTGAAACAGCAATTGGAAACGCTTGTGGATATTTCCCGGGAAGGCTGGCAGGTGCTGTATTTTACCGCCAAGGACGAGGTTGTTTCCGCGCTGCATCGTCACATCGAACGCGGGCTGGTGACCCTTCAGGAAGCCCCACGGGTGGATTTTAAAGAATGAAGCATGACTGAAAGAGCGAATGGCTTTTGCCCGGTATTTATCACGAAATCGTTGTGACGAAGGGCTTTTGCCCTGAAATAATAAAAACCCCGAAAGCGCTTATAACCTCCGGGGTTGGGTGAGTATGGGGAGAATTGGATATCATTCTGCCGCCAGGGCATAGCGGGAGAAATGCGGTAGTCGGGCATTAATCACTCTAATCGTGCCGGCATTCACATCCACAATGATGTCATCACAAACCATTTGTTCCCATTGCCCGGTATCCTGGTTGTCATAATAAATATTGATCGCATCGGGATTCGTCCCGCTTAAATCCACGCCCCGCGCTTCGACGTTTAAAAGCGCCGGCGTGCTGAAAATCGTGCCATGCGGCTGAAACGTTACGGCAACCCCGCCGACCAGTTCCGTGGTTTCCAGGGAAATTTCAATTTCGGTATCCTGTTCAATCGAACCGGGAAGCACTTCCAGCGAGACATCGGAGTAGCTCAGTTCGTTGCGTCCGGTGAGTGTTGACAAATTTGCTAAATAGGTCAATCGCGAATTCCCTTTGAGCGCGAGTGCGCCGGTGCTCAAATCCAACTCCCCTATCCTTCCGTCAACGCGCGACACATACGCACGACCGTTTTGAGCAAAACCCAGCCCGGTTAAATTGCCAATACTGAGCGTTGCAACCGTCCGCACGCTGCCAGTGTTTAAATCCACGATTTGCAACTTCCGCCCGATGCCATCGAGATTATACAACGTGCCGTCCGGTGAAAACGCCAGGTCGCCGCTGCCGGTAAGATTGACATTTAACGTTTCAAACTGCGTCCATTCGCCGCTGACTGTATCAACCGTAAACAGTCGGCTGCTATTGTTGTGATGCGCGCCGTATAATGTTCCATCGGGCGCAAAGGTTAATTTGACGCCTTGACCTAAATACGTTCGTACGGGAAGCTCCCGGTTTTCGCCGGTTTCCGGATCCCAAACCCCAATCCGGTGAAGATACAACCCGTTGACAGGGCTGCCCAATCGTCCCAAATAATAAATTTTACCACTGTTGGGATGGGTTGCAATGGCTTCGGAACGAAAGGCAAGTTCTCCCGCAACGATCGGACGGGTGACATTGTCCATGTCAATCTTATAGACAGTTTTTGAGTAAGCTCGGGTGCCATACAAGTAATTGCGTGTGGAGCCGTGGGTTAGCTCTAATTTTCCACCATTGGCGCGGGTAATTGTTTTTCGGGTTCTTTTCAGCTTGTTTAGCGCGGCAGCGCCGGATTGCATCTTTAAAAAATTGATTTGTTTTTTGGGGGCGGTATTTTCCGCACCGGAAATATTTGCTGAAATTGGGTCGCTGTTTTCGCAACCGAAGAACAGCAAGCTAACAATCAGGGCAACAATCAGCGCGTAGAGTTTCCCGGTATTGTGATTCTGTTTCATTTCTCTTTATCCTTTCGTTTATGGTTTTATGATTTGCTTCATTTTCCTGGTTGGCTGCCCGCCAGTGCATATCGTGAAAAATGCGCCAGCACGGCGTAAACAACCTTGATTTTGCGCTTCTCCACATTCATGCGTACATCGTCCCGCTGCATTTTTTCCCATTATCCGGTGTCGATGTTGTCGTAATAAAAATCAACCGAACCACTGTTTAACATTTGATTTTTCATCCCTGACCTTTCATTTAATTTTTTTCCCGGGCGTATTCAATTCGCCGCTACAACCTTGAAAAGCAATCAACATGCCAACAGCACTAAAATCAATAAAAACAATATTTTATAGGAAAATTTTTTCGATCTTAAACAGCCCGGCGCTGGCTGAAAACAGCCACCACAGGTTCTTTTCAGCCAGTTTGCGGAAATTAGCCGCATTAAAGTAAAAGTAAAAAACAGGAATTTGAAAAACCTGCCCCGGGCGCGTCGAAGAGTTGGAAGTAAAAAAATCGGTGAGAAAATCCGCGGGGTGAACTGAGTTTGCCCTGGAAGAAGAGAAATAAACCGTAGGGGGGGGCGCAAGCGCTCTTTTGCTCCGCAAGGCGCCGCTGCTGGAAAACAAGATCGCCCGGGAATGCGGCATATAAATTGTAGGGGGCGAACTGAGTTCGCCCTGCTACAAAATCGACCTTTTATTGCGGGATTTGTTTACGAATGAAATGCGAAGATTAAAAAAATTCCTCCGTCAACTATGCGCAATCGCATAGAGGGAGAAATGATACAATTCCACAGTGATGGTTTTATTTACTTTGTCCACCAGGCCGCCCACAAACTCCCACAGCCGGGTTTCTTCGTTAAAATAATAGACGCCCAGCTTATCCTCATCCACCCCGTCTAAATCAGCGAGGGCGTATGAAGCAATAAATGTGACCGGCTTCTGAAAAGTGGTGCGGTGCGGAGAAAAACGATAGGTCAGCATATCATGATCGACGTAAAAATCCGGCTCAATATTGACTTCCACCATCGCATCTGCCGGCAGTGCATTTTTGGGAATCCACAGGGTTGATTGCATTTTATTCCCCAACCCAAATTGAATAAGACCTTCCCGATCGGCAGCGACATATTTTTGAAACTGGTTTCGTTTATTTGAAAAGGATTCCAACAACAGGTCACCCACAGCAGCATGGTCAACCTTTAGCAGGTGAATCTCTCCGGCGGTTGAAGGCGTGTACAAATCTTCTGTCGGCCGGAAATTTTCCCGGTTAAACTGCTGAGAGCAACTTAAAAACCCCAACCACAAAACCATTACCAACCCTTCAAAAGCCAAAACACCTATCATTGTTTTTTTCATCCCTGAAACTCACGATTGTTTAATTCAACATTCCTGATTATTGCATTTTTCTATATCGACCTTTATTTGAAAGACTAAAATGCTGAGAGAATATCAGTTGTTCGCCCCGACATTTTTTTTACTTTTTACTTCTCAATCGGAAACAGCAAATCCAGGTTCGTGAACTGAAACAGGTTTAGAATATAATTGCTCACCCCCTTCACCCTCATGCGCCTGCCGTCTGCCATCACTTTTCGATAAAACAACAGCAGGCGCCCGATGCCCGAACTGCAAATGAGCTGCATCCGGGAAAAGTCGAAAATGACTTCCTGAAAGGGTTGACCCATCAGCGATTGCAAGTGATCTTTAAATGCCGGGGTGTTGTGATCATCCACTGCCCCAATAATCGACACATACAGCGTGTTACCTTTTTGAACATATTGGAACATCATGTTATTACTCCTTTTCTCGAAGACCTTTTTTTTACGCTTCCGGTTTACACTTCTCTTTTTGGGCTAATGGTGGCTGCGTGCCAGTGCATAGAGTGAAAAATGGTGCACATAGATGTCCATAAAGTGTTTTTTCAAATTGATATCGTCCGGCACCTGGGGAATATAGTTCCCGTCATCATCGATATAATAAAGGTCTGCCTTGTCAACGCCCAACTGGTTATAATGCAGGCGAATGCGCGCCGGCGTCTGAAAAGTAGAACCGTGCGGTCCAAGGGTAAAGAGCAGTTCACCGTTTTCTTCATCGTAATCCACTCGCATGGTGATGGTTACATCGCTTCCCCAGGGAATCGAATCCGGTGGTACCAGTGCACCGTCATTGATATGAAAACTCGATCCGGTGCCGCGTCCGATCATTAGGGTGCCGCCGCTGTAAAAATTACTATCCGGTAAAAATTTAAATGTTTTTGAAGCAATGATGGGATATTGTTGTCCGGAGCGGCGCGCGCTTTGGCGGTCTTTCAACAAGCCCTGCTGAGTTGCCGGGCTGCTTTGCGCCGAAAAACTTTCCGACGCCGGCATGGATGAAAGCGGATCATTATTTTCACAGCCCATTAGGGCGACGGCAAATGCCAGAAAAACAGCCAACAAAACTCCGCGGATCTTTTCGTTCTTTTTGATTTTCATGATTTCCTCTCTATATATGACTCTGTTGATTTAGTCAAAACTGGCTGATGTTTTTGCAGAATAATGCTGTGTTAATCGATCAATATTCAACAAAACGAATTGTTATTCTACCAAAGAGTCGTAAATCAACGGAATCATATATCGTTTGGGTTTATTTTCAGTTTTTATTATTCCGGTAAGAATCAATCCGCTGACAGGGCATAGCGGGAAAAATGATTTAAGTAACCAATGACTCTTTTTCTACTCGTGTCAACCGTGCTGGGAACCAATTCCCATACATCCAGGTCCTCGTTATAGTACCAAATTGCCAGGTTTGCCGGGTCTATACCGTTCAAATCCGCATCTTTGTAGGATAAACGAACTTCCACCGGGTTGTTAAAATTAATGCCATGGGGAGAAAAAGTTGCGCCGCCCATCAACAGTCCTGTTGATTCCCAGGAAAAAGTTACCAGGACATCTTCACTGACATCTCCGTGGTTGAAGATAATTTTACTTTCCCCGTGTTTACCATTGCCTACTGTAATTTCTCCACCATCTTTTACCGTAATAAGCGCTGATGATTCAAAAAATTTGTTCAAACCGCGGTTTTTGGTTCTAATAATGTTTAACTCACTCCGGGTCGTGTTCTTGGACGAAATCTCTTCAGGGGCATTCGGCCCGGATAAAGCGCCATCATTTTCATTATTACAGCCCGTCAGAGCAAAAATTAACGAAAAAGAAAATATGAGTGTAAAAACAGTGCGGGAAAATCTTTTGAGTTGTTTCACCACAACCTCCGTGTTGGTAAATGTTTGTGTAAATTGATGATGTTTCATTTTTTCTTCCTTGTTTATCATTTCGCTTTTACTGATTACAAAGCCTGTGCCAGAAAACAAAAATACAAATAAATTAAATAAAGTCAAGTACTTATATTGCCTTACGTGGCATCGATAAAATTGGCGCATTTGAAACACCTGGCTGAACTCAGCCAACCGGTTGGTTGAGTTCAGCCAGAAAAGCACGGGCGAATTGAATTCGCCCATCGGACGTAAAAAATAAGGCGCATTAAAACCCCGGAGGGGGCAAAAACCTCCGGAGATGGGCGTAAAGGCAAACGGCTGTTCGCCCAGGCGAGAACGATTTTTATTCCTTAATTAATAATAAAAACCAACGCAGAGACCTTGCGGCGCCTGTATTGGTTTTACTGCATTTTGCAGATAAAAAAAGGTGTGCGGGACAATCATGGACCGCCGCATAGGCGTAAACCCCATGGTTTTTGCAAGCAAAATCCACGGAGTTCCCCGTCCAGGTTTTCCGCTTGCGCGTAAACCTTAGCTGTCAAATGGCCAAAAGCGGCGCTTCTCGTCGCCAAACCCCTGTTTGGTGACGCAACTTTCAGAAGAAATTCTGTTTCGAGCGGATAATAACACGCGACTTACTGCTGTTGGCGGCGCTCAAAACAGAGTTTTGAAGAAACTTGTGTTCCAACCCCACCGCTAAATGCCAAAAAGGAGATCGAAAACACCCGCCGTGAATTAGACAACCTGCCTGCCTGATCCGTTTGCATCATCTGCAAAAAAAAACCGCCGGTCTTTAAAATGACCAACGGTTTTTTGGGAGAAGTTATGAAGATTTCGATTCAGATCATTCCGCTGCCAGTGCATAAGCCGAAAAATGATTGATCAGTCCCTTTACGGTTTTTAATTTTTTATCCACCGTGCCGCCGACCAATTCCCATACACCGGCATTGTCGTTGTAATACCAAATCCGCAAACGATCTTCGTTGACACCTGTCAGAACCGCATCTTTGTAAGAGAGTTTTAACGTTACCGCCCGATTAAAAATCAGCCCGTGCGGTTCTAATTCACTGATAAATCCCTGCGTGTTCCATTGAACGGAAATCAGCGTATCCTGATTTAGCGCATTCGGTGGAAAAAACAAGCTGCAAGTACTGCCGAGATCATTTTTTAAATCGATTTCGCCGCCCTTGGCCGCGGAAATATGTTTTTGAGTGGAAAGCACTTTGTTTAGCCGGGCATTCTCCGGATGGAGAAAAGTGAGCTGTGTGGTTAAGCGAGTAATTTGATCCGAGCCGGATTCAAGGGGACTCTCGTTTTGACAACCTGTGAGTGCGAGAACCATGCTCAAAACCGCGATCGAAAAAAATTTAAAACCTTTTTTGAAACTTCCTTGCAAATCCAGCTTCATTTTGAAAACCTCCATGTTTGTTGTTTATACCGTCCTAATATGCTTGTTTTTTTTAAAGCAATGCGTGTGCCAAAAAAAACCCTCTCGATTAAACTGTTTAATAACAATGAATTAGCGATGGAAGCTTGTAAATCTCTTCGCGGGGTTGCAAATAAATGTATCGGCCGAAATCAGCCATCCGGCTTATTTCAGCAATTCCAGCGGCTGAAACCGGCCGATAAATTGTGGGGCGTCATTCATGGGCGTTGTAGGGGCGAGCGGCCCTTCGCCCTGCGTCGTTCATCCAACATTTCACTAAATCCATTTCTTCGCTGTTTTTCAAACAATCTTTCCAGCGTCTTGCTTTTTATTGATAAGCGTTTCTATATTCGGCAACGCCGGAGGTTTTACAACAACAACGCCGGCGCTTTTCAAAGCTTAACCTCCGGCGTTAATAGCGCTAACATGAGGAATTGATTTTTGACTAACCGACCCAAATTGAGCAAGCCGCTGCTCCTGCTTTTCAAGCTTGCCATTTATTTTCCCCTCTATTGGGTGTTGGTGCGGATCGTAAGTTTATTGCCGGTAACATCCGCGCACTATTGGGCGTTTATCACCTGGCTGCTTTTGGTCGTCAGCAATCGTGGCAAGCTGACCCGCTTTTTGCAGCAACTGATTGATAAAAGTTTCTACCGGAAGCTGTTCGATCTAAAAAAAGCGGCAAAATCATTTGATCGTGATCTGGATTCCATTTTTGACCTGGACCTGTTACTGCAAAAATTCACCGAATTTCTCAACCGGAATTTTTCTTTCGAGCAGTATGCTTTGTATTTAATCAAAAAAAACAGCTTCGAGCGCTATCAACCGGTCGAACAGGAAGACGTCCATCATTATATCGCGTTTATCGTGGAAGACTTCGCGCATTCTCCCTTCGACCAGGAGATTGATTTTTATTTTCTGGAAGACATTCGCAAGAAGTATCCAAAATTTCGCTTGCTGTTTAAAAAGCACGAACAATCCGCTCAATTCGAATATTTTGTGCCGCTCAAGGGAAGCAACGGAATTGTCGGCTACTTGCTGTTTGAAAAATCGCTTTGCTACTATATCCGCATTCCGGAAGTTCGGGAATTTTTGTTATCGCTTTTCCAAAAAACCGCCCGGGTGCTGGAAAACGCGCGAACTTATACGGAGGTTAAACGAAAATCCCTGGAATCCGCGTTGTTTTTGGAAATCGTTCAAAATATTACCTCCACGCTGAATTTAAAGGAAGTGCTGGAAAGTATCGCCGACAGTTTGTCTTTGCTGATGAGTCACGATGCGGTGATGATCGCCCTGGTGGATAAGCAGCGAAAATTGTTGCAGCAAGCGGTTGCCCGCGGATATGATTTGAGTTCCCGTGGGACCGTTTCCCTGAAAATCGGGCAAGGGTTAATCAGTTGGGTGGTCCAAAATAAAAAAGCGTTAAACGCCCCCAATGTCAAAAAAACATCACAATATTACCCGGCCCGGAAACGCACAAAATCACAAATCACCGTGCCGATTATCAGTCGCGACCACGCGATTGGGGCCATTGCCCTGGAAAGCGATGAAGCGTTTCATTTTACCGATGAAGATTTGGCGTCGCTGACATTTTTTTCCGGGCTGGCTGCCATTGCCATTCGCAACGCCCGGCTTTATGGCGATTCGATACGGAAAAAGCAATTGGAAAGCGATCTCTTAGTGGCCTCAAAGGTGCAGCAAGCCTTGCTGCCCCGCCGGGTTCCGACCATCAGCGGGTTGAAAATTGATGTCATCAATGTGCCCAGCCGGATTGTCGGCGGCGATTTATACGATGTCTTTCGGATTGGGACAGACCGGCAAGGCATTGCCATCGGCGATGTTTCCGGCAAGGGGGCGCCGGGCGCTATTTTAATGGCTGTCGCCTATGCCGGGTTCAAGAGTTTTAACAGCGAAGTGGACACGGTAGCCACCGTGGTTGCCCGTTTGAACAAACTCATCGTGGAAGCGACAACCGCCGGCTATTACCTGACATTTTTCTTTGGCATTCTCGACCGCGAGGCGCACGTTTTTACCTATTGTAACGCCGGGCATAATGCACCGATTTTGCTGCATGAAGATCTTTCCACGGAATTGCTGAGCGAAGGCGGAACGGTGTTGGGATTTATGGCAAACCTGGCATTTAAACAGTCGCATGTTGCGGTTAAACAGGGCGATTACCTGGTTTTCTACACCGACGGCGTCAACGAAGTGCAAAACCACACCGGGGAAGAATTCGGCGAAGAGCGGCTGATTGAAACGCTCAAAAAAAATTACGGAAAAACGCCCCGGCAAATGCGGATCGCCATTCTGGATGAAATGAAAAAATTTGCCGAAGGCTGTGAATTTCAGGATGATGTGACATTGCTGATCGCGAAAGTCACATAGCCCCTCCCAACGGTACGCGCGGAAATTTTACATCCGCCGGATTTTCACCTTGCCGCTCGAGGTGTGCAGGTAAAGATCGGGCCCGCCGCCATTGATTTTACCGTTGTGCTTTTTCTTTAACCAGGCTTTCACTTTTATGTCATTACCACCTTTTTGAAAATCGACGGTTAATCGTTTTGCCGCGTCTGTATCATATCCCCGCCAGCCGCTTTTTTCCGCGACAACTTTTACATGAACCCGCTGTTGAGCGGAAATTTCCACATTGATGGCGCCCTGGTCGCTTTCGATAATGAGCGTGCCGCCGGGGGCCGCCTCGAACAATTTTTCCGCAATCGTATCCGCAAAACTCGCTGCATTGAATAGCAGCAGCAGTGCAAAAACGGTGGGGAAATATTCCCAAAAACAATGCCGGATCATGTCAATCTCCTTTATTTAGTGGAATGTTTTTCATTTTCAGAGCCGGTCAAGATTGCTATTGATCGGGCAAACCTTGCCGGTCACAAAAAAAAGGGCGCTTCGGGAATGTTGCATGCGGTTTTGATGTGAATTGACCATAAATATACTTTAAACCGGCTTTATGTTAAGACTGTCAAATGGATAAAGAGGTTTTCATTTTTTAAAAAAAGCATTCTGAAAACGATGATACAAATCATCACAAAGGCGTTAGAAAATTCTTATTGTTGATACCGGTTGTACGAATGATGGGTCAAGGACATCAGTGACGAATATATCAGGAGAGAATATGCAAAAGGATTTGCTCACAACGTTTTTCGAACAAGGAAAGTTCACGGAGGCCGTCAAATTACTTGTCGATACGTTAGAAACCGCTCAAGAGGAGTTGGGCGAAGATCACCCCGAAATATCAAAGCTGCTTAGCAATCTGGCATTTCTGCATCGCTTCCAGGGAAAATATACCGAAGCAGAGCAGTACTACATGCGGGCGCTGGCCATCGACGCCAAAATTTACGATTCGAATGAACCTCGAATTGCCGCGGATTTCAACAACCTTGCCGAGCTTTACAAATCGCAGGGCAAATATGACAAGGCAGAGGATTATTATCATAAAGCGTTAGTGATTTGGGAAGCGCGGTTGGGTGATGAGGACCCAACCATTGCCACCACTTTGAATAATTTGGGCGGGCTATTTTATGCGCGAAAGGATTATCCGAAAGCCAGGCAATATTACCGGAAATCTCTGGAGCTGTGGCGAAAGATCCACGGGGAAGAGCACAAAAACATCGCGACATCGTTAAATAACCTGGCGGAGCTGCACAAACAAATCGGCGATTTTGAGGAAGCAAAAAAGCTGTTGCGGCAGGCGATCGAAATTCTGGAAAACCAGATGGGAAAACAGCATCCACTGGTGGCGACTTCGTTAAACAACCTGGCGAATATTTATAAAAACGAGGGCAATCCAAAAGAAGCGAAGGCGCTTTATCAAAAATCGCTGAATATATTGGAAAACGCCTCGAATACCAGCCACCCGAACCTGGCAACAACGCTGAACAACCTGGCATTGCTTTATGAAGCCGAACAAAATTACGATCTTGCCGAAAATCATTTTCACCGGGCCCTGGATATTTTGCGCAATGTGTATGGCGAAAATCATCCCAAAATCGCGCGATTGGCCAATAATCTTTCCTATCTTTATAAAATCCAGGGAAAATATGCCGAAGCAGAGCCGCTCTATAAATTGGCGCTGATGATTGATGAAAAAACTTACGGGGAAACCCACCCGGAAGTGGCCGGCGATTTGAACAACCTTGCCAGTTTGTGTCAGGCGCAGGGAAAATTTGAAAAGGCTCAGGAGTTATACCAAAAATCCCTGGAACTTTGGCGGTTGAACTACACAGAAGACCATCCGCATGTCGCCATGGCAAAAAACAACCTGGCAATTGCCCTGCAAAGCATGGGGAAATATGAAAAGGCCGAACCGCTGTTTTTGGAAGCGCTGGACTATTATGAAAGATTTCCGAGCGCAGATCCCACTTCGCTGGCTTCGGCGTTGAACAATCTCGGCGGATTATACAAGGCCCAAAACAATTATGACCAGGCGGAATCGCTATACCGGCGGGCCTTGAATTTGCGTAAAGAAAAGCTCGGCGATGAACATCCCGACGTTGCCGAGTCATTGAATAATCTTGCAGAACTTTTTAAAGCGCAGGGAAAATACGTGCAGGCGGAGCCGCTTTACAAAACAGTAATCAATATTGACGAAAGCCGCCTGGGCAAGGATCATCCCGATTTTGCGGTGGATTTAAACAATGTCGATTCATTTTATTTAAATGAATCCGAGTTGAAGAAATCATTGCCGTATTTGGATGACCTACTCATTGATGACGACGCAATTGGAAAAGATCATCCCGACGTCGGCTTGAATTACAATAATATTGCATCGCTATATCGGTCGCGGAAAAAATTCAAAGAAGCCGAGAAATACTATTTTCAGGCAATGGAAATATGGGAAAAAGCCCTGGGAAAAGACCACCACAATATTGCCACTTTATTGCACAACATGGCCGAATTTTACCAGTCCACCGACCAATTTGATAAAGCGGAGCCGCTCTACAAACGGTCGTTGAAAATTCGCCGGAAATTATATCATCACGCGCATCCGGATATTGCCGCATCCCTGAATAACCTGGGCAGCTTCTATTTTTTGCAGGAAAAGCACGAAAAAGCGGAAACTCTGTTTAAACAAGCCCTGGAAATCTGGGAAAAAACCCTGGGGAAAGATCATCCTCATACCGCGACCTGCATGAATAATCTTGCGGAATTATATCGCAGCCAGTTCAAATATGATCAGGCGGAATTGTTATACAAGGAAGCGCTGCGAATTTGGGAAAAAGACAACGGCTTGAACAACCTGAATGTCGCCATTTGCCTGAACAGCCTGGCGTTGATGTATGAAGACCAAAACCGGCTTGATGAAGCCGAACCGTTGCTGAATTGCGCGTTGCTCATTTTGCAAAACAAGTTTGGATTTGAAGACATCCAGCTTTTATCCGTCCTGGAAAATTTGATCCAGTTGTATCAAAAAACCGGCAAGGATGATCAAATTGATGATTTAAAAGAGCGCGCCCAAAAAATTCGCACCCTCAATAAACTTAAGTAAAATCTCCTTGTTAACCTCCCTCTCCCCTGATGCCCCTTCTCAAGCATTTTTGAGGAGGGGCTCTTTTTTTATGATGTTTTTACTTCTACTTTACGACTTTAAGAATTAGAGATAATTATTATGTTTTCAACAACTTAAGCTCCCATCTCCTTTTAGGAGAGGGGTTGGGGACGAGGTCTTGTTGATAAAAAACTGATATTCTTGTTAACTTGTTAAATTTTTTTCATTTTAACCTCATCCCCGGCCCGTCACTCGGCTTTCCGGGGGAAGGGAGCTTGATTCCAATATTTTCAGAGTTTTCCGTAAAGTCGTAAAGTAGAATTACAAATTGTTTAAAAATGCTGTTTTCAAAGAAAATGTGATTTTGAACATTCAAAATTTGCCTTTTTGCCCTTACACTGCATTTGTGCTTGAAAAATTCGACCGCGATGAATATACTAATATAAGGGGAAAACGGTCGTTTGCCCCCGCAGGTAAAAAAGGCAACCACCCGGGCAACAGGAGGAGCTCCGAATGAAAGGTCAACGACACTGGCAATTTTTAATTTTAACAATCATTTTATTTACATTAAACATTTACGCGCAAAACCCGCGCTTGCAGGCCATTCACAGCATCGCCGATCCTGATTTGGGCATTGTCGATGTGTATGTTTCCGTATTCGGGCAGACGGTCGTGGAAGTTCAGGACATCCCCTTTCGCGCCGGCAATCCCATGGCTGAAGCCATTCCCATCACCGTGGATGTGGGCATTGCCCCGGGCAACAGCACCTCTTCAAACGATGTGATTGTCAGCTTTTCCGTGCCGCTGCAATCGGGGAAAATTTATTACGGCATCGGGCGGGGCGTGCAAACCCCCGCGAATTTTGCACCCAATCCCGATGGGCTGGACATTTCCCTGGGATTTTCGCTCACCGACGCCGGGCGCGACGCTTCCACGGCGCCCGGGAAAACGCAGTTTATTTTTGCCCATACCGTTACCGACGCACCGACCATTGACCTGGTGGACGCTAATGGCGTCGTTTTGGTGGATAACGCGAAATATGGCGATCTTTCCACCTACATTACTCGCACGCCGGGGCCTGAAACTTTTTTCATCAAAGATCAGGCCGGAAACACCCTGGGCGCATTTGCGAGCGATTTTTCTGCGTACGCGGACAGCGCCTTTGTGCTTTTTCTCAACGGATTTCTCGATCCGGCGCAAAATCATAACGGCGAAGCAATGGGATTGTTGGGACTTTTGCCGAGCAGCAACCGGGTCAATTTTACCCCGGTTTCCACCAACCAGCCGCCCACGGTCGCCAACGCCATTGCCGATCAAATCCGCGATGAAGATTTCAGCGCCTACACCGTCGCCGACCTCGGCACGGTTTTTGACGATCCCGATTCACCGAATTTGACTTTCAGCGCTGCGACCGACGGTAACACCGTGGCCGCGATCAGCGGCGGCAATTTGAATTTATCCTCCGTTTCAAATTTCAACGGAAACAGCCAGGTCGTCGTCACAGCCGATGACGGCGAGGCGACAGTTAGCGACACATTTCTGGTGACGATCAACCCGGTCAATGACGCGCCGGTGCTGGCCGGCATTCCCGATGTGACGTTTAACGAAAACACCTCGACCACATTGGCGCTGAACGACTTTGTCTCGGATGTGGATAACAGCGATGCAGAAATTACTTTCAGCGCCGGTATTTTGGGCGTGCTTGCCGCGAAACCGGGGAAAACCGGGACAACGAACCGCGAGGCAAATCCACGGCTTGCGGATTTGCAAATTTCCATTGATCCGGCGACGCATATCGCCACATTTTCCGCCACGCCCAATTTTTCCGGGCAATTTACCGTGGCGTTGACAGCGACGGATCCCGGCGCGCTGTCGGACAGCGACACGATTTCGGTAACGATTGTGGGCGTGAATGATCCGCCGGTGGTGCTCAACGCCATCCCGGACACCAGCATCATTGAAGACAGCGGCGGCAACGTCGTGGCGACCAACCTGAGCAGCGTTTTTGACGACCCGGAAAACGATCCGCTGACATTCTCCGTGAGCAGCGACAGCGGCTTAACCGTTGTGCTTTCCGGCGACAGTATTACGGCAACGCCTGATCCCAATTTTTTCGGACAGCCGGCCGTCATCGTCAGCGCCAGCGATGGGGAAAATGTCGCCGCGGATACATTTTTGGTGACCGTCGTAAATGTCAACGACCCGCCGCTGCTGACCAACGTTCCGGACGTGACGTTTGACGAAGATACCCGGGATTCCCTCGATTTAGATCAATTTTTAAGCGACGTGGACAATAGCGACAACGAAATCACCTTTACATTTCAGATTATTCCCATCCGCGAATCGCCCGTGGGCGGCGACCCCGGAAACCCCGCCCGGGAAAGCAGCGGCAGCTTGCTCATCGACATCGATCCGCTCACCCATGTTGCGGTATTTTCCGCCACGCCGAATTACAGCGATCAGCTAATCGTGTCATTTACCGCGACGGATCCCGGCGGGCTTACCAATCGTGATTTTATCGTGGTCACCATCACGCCGGTGAACGATGCGCCGGTGGTGATCAGCGCCATTCCCGATACCACGATTTTGGAAGACAGCCCCGCGCAGACGATCGTGGCCAATTTGCACAGCGTTTTTGACGATGTTGAAAACAACCCGCTCACCTTTTCCGCGACGGCGGACAGCGGGTTGAGCGCAACAATCAACGGCAGCGCGTTAGCCGTCACGCCCACGCCGGATTTTTTTGGCGACGTCAATGTCATCGTCAGCGCCAGCGACGGCAATTTGAGCACCTCTGACACCTTCCGGGTGACAATTCAAAATGTGAACGACGCGCCCGCGTTGGCGGGAATGCCGGACATTAATTTTGCCGAAGACAGTCTGTTTGCGCTCGCGCTGAATCCGTTTGTCAGCGATGTGGACAACGACAGCAGCGAGATCGCATTTTCCGCCGAGGTGA
>CAYVDX010000006.1:0-17234 GCA_964450485.1 uncultured Calditrichaceae bacterium | reverse complement strand
TCGATATAAATTGCGCCTTTGCCGACCTCATAAAATCGCGGAAGCAAATTTGCGTGGGTAGATTTTCCCGCCCCGCTGCTGCCCACCAGGGCGATTTTTTGGTTCTTCGGTATGGAAAAATTTACATTTTTTAACACCCACTCGTTTTGAGCTGAATAGCGAAAAGAAACATCGCGAAAACTTATTTCGTGATAAAAATTATTGATTGAGCGGGCGTCTGCTTTATCGACGATGGTTGGCGGTGTATCCAAAATGTCAAAAACCCGCTTACCGGAAGCCAGGGCAATATGAACATTGTTATTAAAATCACCCAGGCTTTTTAGCGGTTCCATCATTGAAAAGAGCAGAATGATAAACCGGATAAAATCTTCGGAGCTGAGCAATTGACCGGATAAAACCAGTTTCCCGCCGTACCACAACACGCCGACCATGACGATTACGCCGAGGGTTTCCGATAGGGGAGCGGCTAATCTTTTCAGTCGCGCCTTGCGTAAAACCGCGCGGAAATGGCTTTCGGTATTCTGTCTGAACTTTTGCTTTTCAGCGTCTTCCATCCCAAAGGCTTTTACCACTTTTATCCCGGTAAAAACTTCCTGCAGGTTCGTGGTGATGTCCGCGATGCGTTCCTGAACGCGCTGACTGCGGCGTTTCAGGCTCCGCCCGATTTTTTGAATAATAACCATGGTCAGCGGGAAAACAACCAGCGCCGCCAATGTCAATTGCCAGCTTATGCTAAACAAAATAAGGACATAAAGAAACAGCAACGCCGGATCACGGATAATTTTTGTGAAGCTGCGATTTACCGCAACGTTCAACGCGTCGATGTCATTGCTGATGTGCGAGATGAGGTTGCCGGTTTGCCGGTTGTTAAAAAAGCTCAACGGTTGATTTAAGATATGCGCATAAACATTCTCTCGCAGGGATTTGATCACGCCCTGCTCGACATAACTTACCCAGTAAAATTCAGCAAACGCAAAGAGGTTTTTCAATGCAAAGCTGATAATAATAAAAAAACAGAGAATCATCAGCATATCGCGCGGGTTATCGCGAAACAACCATTTTTGGGTTTGTGCTTTAAGCCAGTTATTAATGTTAAAAGATGGTGTTGATTTTGCCGCTGAGACTTTTGGCGTTGTATTATTTTCCGAGACCGCGGGATGGTGCCGTTCATTTTGATGCTGTGTTTCAAACAGGGTGGTAATAACCGGCGCGACCATCCACACGGATAGCGCGCTAAAAATGACAAAGCCCAGGTTAAAAAAAAGTATTAACAGAATATGACGCAAATATGGGCGTAAATAAGATGTTATTCGAAGATATAGCGCAAGGTTGCTATTTTGTGTGTCCTCAAACATTTCTCCCTCACGCCCAGTGATTATTTACACAAGCAATTAATTATTCTAATGTTGCCGGGTGTTGTATTTTGTCAGAACTCATCATCGCAACATCGGCGGCTCAAATAGATTACATTTTAATAAAAGTATGCCACGAATACAAATAATGAAACTGAAAAGTTCTGGCGTTACGGTTATTCGCCAGGAGGAAAATTTGATAAAGGGTCTTGACAACACTCTCAATTGATATTATATTCCTGCCCGAATTTGAGATCGCTGATCGCTAATTCCTTACTGGGGTGTAGCCAAGTGGTAAGGCACCGGGTTTTGGTCCCGGCATTCCCAGGTTCGAACCCTGGCACCCCAGCTAATTTAGTGTCAATTTGAGTATGCAATCCTGGTTTTTGGGGTTGCATTTTTACTTAGAATTAAGGAGCAAAACATGGCTATTGTTGGGATTGAAGCAAAGAAACGCGAGGTTCTTGGCGCGAGAAATGTGAAAAAAATTCGCCAACAAGGTGTTGTACCTGGCGTTTTTTACATGGCTGGCAAAGAAGTTGTTCATTTAGCATTTGATAATAAAAGTCTAAAACACTTTTTATATCACGGGCGCGGTTTGGTAGATCTGAATATTGATGGCGAAAAAAGCGCGCGGAAGTGCGTGCTAAAGTCTGTGCAATATCATCCGGTCACTGAAGATGTGCTGCATGTTGATTTTTTAGGTGTAAAAATGGGTGAAAAATTTCAATTGGCCGTGCCGGTTGTGCTCACCGGCGAACCGGTTGGTGAAAAAAGCGGTGGGATACTCCAATTAATTTTACGCGAACTTCAAATTGAATGTTTGCCAAAAGATATACCGAATCAAATTGAAATTGATGTCAGCCATTTGGATATCGGAGATACATTATTTGTTAAAGATTTGGCGTTGGAAAACCTCACAATTTTAACAGATCCCAATGAAGCCATAGCGAATGTTGACGTAACCAGATCCGCTTTGAGTGAAATGGATGAAGCCGGCGAGGAAGGTGAAGGCGAGGACGGTGAAGGCGTTGCTGAAGAAACCGGCGAGGAAGCAGCCGAATAATTTTATGTTGTCATTTTTCAGGGTGATGGGTAAAACGCTTTGTATATCATTGTTGGCTTAGGAAATCCTGGGGAAGAATATGTCCAAACCCGGCACAATGTCGGTTTTATGGTGCTTGACAAACTTCGCGAAAAATATGGCAGCCGTTTTAAAAAGGGACATGGGCCGTATTTTCAGGAAAAAGCTTTATTGATAAATAAGCCCGTTCTATTGGTAAAACCCGCCACTTATATGAACCTGAGCGGTAACGCTGTTCGCCACATCGTTGACTACTATAAAATTACTGATTTCGCGAAAATTTTGATTATTCTTGACGATTTTAACATCCCTTTTGGAAGCCTTCGCTTGAAACCCAATGGGAGCGCCGGCGGCCAAAACGGTCTGAATTCAATCTTTCAGGCATTACACACCCGTCAAATCCCGCGATTGCGAATCGGCATTGGTAATAGCCAGGTCCGGCCCGGGAGCGACGCAAAAAGTTTTGTATTGTCCAGATTTAATAAACGCGAACAAAAGGAATTACCGGAGGTGATCGAGTGGGCTGCAAATGCCGCCGAATCATTTATTGAAGAGGGAATTGAGGCAACAATGAACCAATATAATCGAAATATTTTCGACAATAAAAAACCTTAATTTAAGGAGGTCCGTAAATTGGCAAATGGGTTGATACTATACTTATCATTGGGCGCAGGTATTTTGGGACTGCTTTATACTTTTTGGCGATCTTCATGGGTTTCAAAACAGGACGTCGGCACCGAAAAGATGCATCGCATTTCAAAACATATTGCCGAAGGCGCAATGGCATTTTTGAAGGCTGAGTATCGCGTTTTAGCTGTTTTTGTCGTGGTTGTCGCGGTATTGCTTGGGTTGTCGGCAGGCGCGGATTCCAGCCCACTGATTGCATTGTCGTTCGTGACCGGTGCATTATGTTCGGGGTTAGCCGGATTTATTGGAATGAAAGTTGCCACCAAAGCAAATGTACGCACCACGAATGCGGCACGAAAAGGCCTGGCGCCGGCGCTGGAAATCGCCTTTGCCGGTGGGTCAGTCATGGGTTTGGGCGTTGTTGGCCTGGGCGTTATTGGATTATCCTCGCTTTTCCTGCTATACAGCGACATGTTTTATGATGCAAATAATGTTGTCGCTTCCGTAACGCGGGTCATTACCGTTATCACGGGATTTTCATTCGGCGCATCTTCAATTGCGCTTTTTGCCCGCGTCGGCGGCGGAATTTACACCAAGGCAGCGGATGTTGGCGCGGACCTGGTTGGAAAGGTTGAGGCAGGCATTCCCGAAGATCATCCGTTGAATCCGGCAACCATCGCGGATAATGTCGGCGATAATGTCGGCGATGTGGCCGGCATGGGCGCGGACCTCTTTGAATCCTACGTTGGTTCGATTGTCGGCACAATGGTATTGGGCGCTGCATTTATGAACAGCGGCGCATTTATGTCCGCAGATAAATACGGCGGTCTTTCCGCGGTGCTCTTGCCACTCGCCTTAGCCGGCGTTGGCGTGGTATTGTCAATCATCGGAACGTTTTTTGTGCGCGTCAAAGAAGGTGGAAATCCTCAAAAAGCGCTGAATATCGGTGAATTCGGTTCTTCCGGATTCATGGTGATTGCCGCATATTTTTTGATAAAGGAAATTTTACCGGAAAGCTGGACCAGCGGCGACCAGATATATACGTCAAACGGTGTTTTTATGGCAACAATCATTGGTTTGATTGCCGGCGTGCTCATCGGGATCATCACCGAATATTACACCGGAACCGGAAAACGACCGGTGCTCTCAATTGTTCGGCAGTCGCTGACCGGAAGCGCCACGAACATCATCGCCGGCGTTGGCGTTGGGATGATTTCGACAGCGCTTCCCATAATTGTTTTGGCAACATCAATTATCGCCGCATTTCATTTTGGCGGACTATACGGCATTGCCATTGCCGCCGTGGGAATGCTGTCCAACACCGGCATTCAGTTGGCGGTTGATGCTTACGGTCCCATCTCTGATAATGCCGGCGGCATTGCGGAGATGGCTGAACTCCCCAGGGACGTGCGCCAACGTACGGATAAACTCGACGCGGTCGGAAATACCACCGCCGCCATCGGAAAAGGCTTTGCCATTGGTTCGGCGGCGCTGACCGCATTGGCGCTTTTTAGCGCGTTTATGACGACTGCGCAAATTAATTCCATTGATATTTCCAAAGCGAATGTAATGGCTGGTTTGTTTTTAGGCGGCATGCTGCCCTTTCTTTTTTCAGCATTGGCGATCCAAGCCGTTGGACGCGCCGCCATGTCAAGGATTGAGGAATTGCGTCGCCAATTCAGCACCATTCCTCAACTAAAAGCCGCTTTAAATGTGATGCGTAAAAACGAAGGCAAAGATATGGAAACCTGGTCAGCGGATGATCAGGGCATTTTTCACGCGGCGGATGGTAAAGCTGAATACGGAAAATGCGTGGAAATCTCTACCGCTTCGGCGATTAAAGAAATGGTGGTGCCGGGACTGCTTGCCGTGATTGTTCCTGTTGCCATTGGCTTTGGCGGCGGCGCAGAAATGCTGGGTGGATTATTGGCCGGTGTCACGGTTGCGGGCGTTTTGATGGCTATTTTTCAGTCAAATGCCGGCGGCGCCTGGGATAACGCCAAAAAAATGTTCGAGGAAGGCATTACCATCGAAGGTCAGAAATTTAACAAGGGATCAGATCCCCATAAAGCAGCGGTTGTCGGAGACACGGTGGGCGATCCGTTTAAAGATACTTCCGGCCCTTCATTGAACATATTGATCAAACTGATGAGCGTGGTATCCCTGGTCATTGCGCCTCTCTTGGTGTAAAAAAATCTTTTTGGTTTTGATTGTGCGGGAGAAAACAGTATATTCTGCCGCTTTTGCATGGAGACGAGATTTTTTTTATCAACCGGTAAATCATTGCCGGACATTTATTAATTGTTAAATCCTGCCGCACAATATCTTTGATGCGGCCGTGAGACCGAAGGAGTAACAATGGAAAATCTGTATTGCACGATTTTTATCGTGGATGTTTCACAAAACCCCGAGGAAGTGGAAACCGTCACCAGTCGTATCACGCAGCTAATCGAGGATCATGGCGGAATCATCAAAAAACACAATCCCTGGGGAAAAAGACGTTTAGCCTACCCAATTGAAAACAAAACCAGTGGTTTTTACGTCGAAATTGAGTTCACTGCACAAAGTCGCTTAAATATCCCGCAAATTATCGAAAAGGAATATCGCCTCAACGATCGCGTGATGCGCTATTTGACGTATGTCGTCACAAAAGCGGAACTGAGACAACGCCGGTTGAGTGCAAGGCGCGCTAAATCTGAAGGAGCGTCTGAGAATGTGCGTCCCGGCTCGGCCAATGCGTCAAAAAGCGCTGCGGATAAAACGCCTAAAAGAGAAGTGAAAGCCCAGGCTTCATCGCCCAGGCCGGTTGCAAAAGAACCGGCCGCGACCACCGCGGAACCGGATACGCAAGCATCATCGGAGGTTGCAGGGAGTGAAAAAGCCGCGCTTGAAACACCGGTAACGGATGCATCATCCGAAGTTGCCGTGGATGAGAAATCATCGATTGAAACGCCGGAGGCGGATACAGCCGTGGTTGAAGAATCCGCTGATTCGGGGCAAATCGAAGAAACAACGGAAAAAGAGGAGGTGAAAGATGCTTAGTCGAGGACGTGGCAGAGGTCGTGGCAAAGGACGCGGCAGAAGAGGGGGATTGCGTTCGCGAAAAAAACGCGTAAGCCGCTTGAGTGAAAATGGAATTATCTTTGTCGATTTTCGCGATTCAAAGCAATTGGTTCGATATTTATCAGAACAAGGAAAAATCGTGCCGCGACGTACCTCCGGCAATAATGTTCAGCAGCAACGCCAGCTTTCCATTGCGATCAAAAGAGCGCGTCACCTGGCTTTGCTGCCGTTTGTTTCGGACATACAGCGATAACCGAGATTTTATGAATCGATGAGGAAATAGATTATGAAAGTTGTATTAAGACAAGATTATGAGCAATTGGGCAAGGCAGGGGATGTTGTGAATGTAAAACCGGGATTTGCCCGCAATTTTTTATTCCCGAAAAAAATCGTCTATCCGGCGAAGCCCAATTATATTAAAATGTTGGAAGAAGTCGGCCGGCAACAACAACAGCAGCAGCGGAAAAAACACAAGTCAGCGGAAGCGCTAGCCGAGAAATTAAGCACCGTTTCCTTAACCATCCCGGCGACGGTTGGTGAAGAAGATAAAATGTTCGGCTCCGTTACCACCCAGGACATTGCCGCACAGTTGGCGGAAAAAGGATATGAAATTGACCGAAAAAAAATTGTGTTGGAAGAGCCGATTAAAGCATTGGGCATCTATTCCGTGCCGATAAAGCTTTACCCGGATGTGGTTGCCAATGTAAAGGTTTGGGTCGTAAAAGAGTAACCGCTTTTTTGAAAGCCATTCATTGTTGATAAAAAGCCTGTGAGAATTTCACGGGCTTTTTTATTGAGAAATTCTCCTTTGGTATTGTCAAGATCATTATGTACATTGTTTTTGCGAAGGCATAAAAGAGGATTCTAGTATGTTAAAAGATGAAATAATCAAATATCTCACGGATAATAAGCGAAATTTAAAGCGTTCTTTTCATTTTGAAAAAATCGGTCTTTTCGGATCAGTTGCAAAAAATGAGATGCGGGAGGAAAGCGATATTGACCTCATCGTGTATGGAGAGAATATCAAAACCGAGGAGTTAAAATACTTCCTCGAGGCCAAGTTTCAAAAGAAAGTAGATATTGTTAAGGAATCAACACTTTATCACTTTATGAGATATTTGATTGAACAGGAAACGATTTATGTCTAACGAAGATATTGGCATAATCTTCTATCTGCTTAAAATGTGTGATGATATCGAACATTATAAAACAGAGTATCATGATGTTGAAATGATGCTTCACAAAAGAAGCGGGCTAAATGCAAGCCTAATGAATTTATCACAAATAGGTGAATTTTCAGGTAGGTTGTCCGCCAAGCTGAAACAACGTTATCCTGATATTGAATGGGGAAAAATTAAGGGATTAAGAAATGTTATTGTTCATGAGTATTTCGGTGTGGATGTTGAACAAATTCGCGAAATAGTTGAGAATGAAATACCCCAATTCATCGAACAAATTCTTGAAATAGTAGAAGATTTTTTCAAAAACGGAATTATTGATAAAGATTTTCTTACCTATTCCTTGCAAGATTTCCAGGTGATTGATTATCGAAAACGTTTCAAATTATAACCTTCATGCCCCCAAAAATAACACACCAGTATGCGCAAATCGCTTTACCCATTCCGGTGGATAACGCCTTTACTTATGCCATTTCTGAAGATATTGCAGAGATGATTCAACCCGGTGTGCAGGTGATTGTGCCGGTTGGCGAGCGCTTGATGGGTGGTATCGTGCTGTCGATTGCCAGGGAAGCGCCGCAAAGCGATTACGAGATCAAGCCGATTGCCGACGTGATTGATCCGGAGCCATTTGTCGGCGAGGATTTATTGAAATTGCTGGCGTGGATTTCCGGGTATTACATTTGCCATCTCGGGGAAGCGTTTCGGCTCATCAATCCCGGCGCAAATCTGGAAAAAACGCGTTTTGAAGCGCGGCGGATCAGCGGAGAATCGTGTGAAAATCTGACCCGCGCCCAGCGATCCTTTTTAGAAACGCTGCCCGGTGATGATTGGATTTCGCTAAAAAAAATCGCCGCAAATTTTTCCGAAAATCATTTGCGCTCAATTGCCCATCAACTGAAGCGGTTGAAAATCATCGAAACCCGTTACACCGCGCCGAAGACCAAAAAAATATATAAAACCGTGGATTGTTTTCAATTAGCGCCGCCAGAAAAGTGGTCGGATGCTGCCCGAATCAAATACCTGAAAAATCCGACCAAACGCAGCGAACGGGCGCTGGCGTTGATCGCGCATTTGCGGGAAAAAGCGCCCGTCGAACGCCCGGCGCTTCGGAGGGCGGGCTTCACCGCCGGGGTGATCAAAAAATTAGCTGATGAAGGCGTGTTGCTGAAATCCCAAAAAGATTTGTTCCGGGTTCAGGCGCGGCATTTCAACGAATCGGTCGCGGATGTGACGCTCACGGATGAACAGCGGGAATTCGTTGCGCAGGTAACGCCGTTTATTGATCCGCAACAGTTTCAACCGTTTTTGCTGCACGGCATTACCGGCAGCGGCAAAACCCAAATTTACATCGAGTTGATCCGCGGCGTGCTGGCATCCGGTCGGTCGGCCATCGTGCTGATCCCGGAAATTGTGCTGACGCCGCAAATTGCGGCGCGGTTTTATCATCATTTTGGCGACCAGGTCGCGGTCATCCACAGCCGTATTTCCCCCGGAGAGAAAATCGAAACACTGCATAAAATTCGCAATGGCGATTACCGTATCGTGATCGGGCCGCGCTCGGCAATTTTTGCGCCGTTCAAAAACCTGGGCATCATTATCGTGGACGAGGCGCATGAAAGCAGTTACAAACAAAGCGACGCATCGCCGCGCTATCATGCCCGTGATGTGGCGCTTTATCGCGCTCAATTGAACAAAATCCCCATCGTGCTGGGTTCCGCCACGCCCGACATCGAGAGTTTGTATAACGCCAAAGCCGGGAAATACAAATATTTTCATCTTTCCAAACGGATCAGTCGCCGCAATTTGCCGCGCACGCTGCTGGTGGATAACAAGGAACAGTGGCGCAAGGGTGGGGAATTTGTGCTGTTTTCGGACAGTTTGCTGCTGAAAATGGTAGCGCGGCTGATCTGTCGGGAACAGGCTATTTTGCTGCAAAACCGGCGGGGATTTTCACCGTACATTCTTTGCCAGGAATGCGGATATGTGGAAAAATGTCCCAATTGCGACATCACCCTGACCTATCATTTTAAAGGTCGCAGCCTGCGCTGTCATTATTGTGGACATGCGGAACCGGCGCCGGATTTGTGCCCGAATTGCCGGGGATTGGACATTATTTACAAAGGCGTCGGCACCCAAAAAATCGAGCAGGAAACGCAGGCGCGATTTCCCCACGCGCGCATGTTGCGCATGGATCAGGACACTACCCGGCGGAAGGATGATCACGCGAAATTGCTGGAAAAATTCCGCGGCCGGGAAGCTGATTTTCTGATCGGCACCAAAATGATCGCCAAAGGCCTGGATTTTGAAAAAGTGACGTTGGTGGGCGTGATCAACGCTGACCAGGGGCTGATGTTTCCTGATTTTCGGGCCGCGGAAAAAACGTTTCAGCTATTGGTGCAGGCGTCCGGCCGGGCCGGCCGCGGCGCGCACAGCGGGGAAGTGGTGATCCAAACTTTTGATCCCAACCACTTTATTTTCAAATATTTAATGACGCATGATTACCTGGGATATTACGAGAAAGAATTGACCATTCGTAAAACGTTGAATTACCCGCCGTTCTCGCGGCTCTGTTTAATTCGCATCATCAGCAAGGATGAGAGCGCGGCGCTGCACTATGCCGGGGAGATCGCCAAATATTTGTGGAAATGCAATTCGCAGAAGAAATACAGCGTGCTGGGCCCGGCCCCGGCCCCGCTGGCAAAGATCAACAATCGCTATCGTTACCATGTGCTGGTCAAGCAACTCCGCGAGAAAGATGCATCGATGAGCTTCGTGCGCCATGTGCTCAAGCAGGGAATTTATCTCAACCCGGCGGTTAAAAAATGGCCGGTCGCCATGCAAATCGATGTGGATCCGGTGGATATTCTGTAAAATTACCGATCATTTCCACTTTTATTATGCAGCGGTTATGGCTACATTAAACAGGAAAACATGGGGCTGTATCAAATTTGTGTGATTTGTGATTTTTGATTCGTGATTCGTGATTTGTGATTTTTGATTTTTGATTCGTGATTTTTGATTTTTGATTCGTGATTCGTGATTCTTAAAGCATGAGAAAACATAATCTTACGCATCACGCATCACGCATCACGCACCACGCACCACGCACCACGCATCACGCATCACGCACCACGTTATTTTCGATTGTGTGATTTTTTAACCGGAAAGCAATATGGCAGAAACCCTTTTGAACGATTTGAATCCCGAACAGCGCCGTGCAGTGGAATACCTCGACGGACCCTTGCTGGTGTTGGCCGGGGCCGGCAGTGGCAAAACCCGCGTGCTCACTTACAAAATCGGCTATCTGTTGGACCGGGGCGATGTGCGTCCCTGGGAAATTTTGTCGGTCACGTTTACCAACAAAGCGGCCGGAGAAATGCGTCATCGCGTGGAACGGCTGATCAACGCGCCGGCGGACGGCATGTGGATCGGCACATTTCACTCCCTGTGCGCCCGGATTTTGCGGATCGAAGCCACGCACATCGGCTATGACAGCAATTTTAGCATTTATGATGTGGATGACCAAATCCGCCTGATCCAGCAAGTGATGGCGGGACTGAACATCAGCAAAGACACGGTGAAGCCGCGCGCGGTGCAGTATAAAATCAGCGATTGCAAAAACAAAATGCGCGGGCCGGAATGGTTTGAGCAGCACGCCGGAAATTATGCCGAACGAACCATGGCGAAGATATTTCGCGAATATGAAACTGCTCTGCGCCGCAATCACGCTTTTGATTTTGACGATCTGCTCATCAAACCGCTGGACATTTTCACCCGCGAGCCGGCGATTCTGGAAAAATATCAGCAAAAGTTCCGCTACATTTTGGTGGATGAATACCAGGACACCAACAAGGCGCAATATTATTTTGTCAAGCAGCTTTCCGCGCGGCATCGCCGCATTTGCGTGGTCGGGGACGAAGATCAGTCCATCTATCGCTGGCGGGGCGCGGATATCGAAAATATTCTCAGCTTTGAGCGGGATTATCCCGAATGCGAAGTGGTGCGGCTGGAACAGAATTATCGCTCCACCCAGGTCATTTTGGACGCGGCCAACGCCGTGGTCGCCAACAACGAACTGCGCCTGGGTAAAAATTTGTGGAGCAGCAAAGCGGGCGGGGAAGACGTCACCGTGATCGAAGCGGGCGACGAAGCGGCGGAAGCGGCAATGGTGGTTCAGATCGTCAAAAAGACGCTGCGGGAATATCAATTGGGGTATAACGACATCGCGGTGTTGTATCGCACCAATGCTCAATCGCGGGCGCTGGAAGACAAGCTGCGGCGCGCCAATGTGCCCTACGTGATTGTCGGCGGCGTCAAGTTTTTTGATCGCAAGGAAGTGAAAGATGTGCTGGCATATCTGCGCATTTTGGTCAACCCCAACGATACGGTGGCGCTGCGGCGGATCATCAATTTTCCCACTCGCGGCATCGGCATGAAAACCCAGGAGCGGCTGGAAGCATTTGCCTTGCGGCAGGGCATCCGCATGTATGACGCAATGCTGAATTTGGATGAATGCGAAGAGATCAGCGGCGGCGCAAAGGGGAAAATCCAGGCGTTTATCGATAGCGTTGAAGCAATCAAAACGCGGCTGGAAGTTGCTTCCGCCTTTGAAATCGCGAAAGAAGTAGTGGACACTTTCCGGTTAGCACGGATGTATGAATTGAGCGAGTTGCCCGAAGAACAAGTGCGTCTGGAAAACGTGAACGAATTGCTCAACAGCATTGCGGCGTTTTCCGAAGGCGCGGACCTGGCCGAGGCGACCCTTGCCAAATACCTGGAAGATGTGGCGTTGTTGGCCGACATCGATCGTTGGGACCCCACCAACGCCGCGGTCACGCTGATGACCCTGCACAGCGCCAAAGGTTTGGAATTTCCGGCGGTGATCATCACCGGTTTGGAAGAAGGTCTGTTTCCATTATTCCGCAGCATGGAAAAAAAGGAAGATTTGGAGGAGGAACGTCGGCTGTTTTACGTGGGCATGACCCGCGCAAAAGATCATCTTTACTTAGCCTGGGCGCGCCAGCGACGCCGTTTTAGCGGGAATAACTCCGGGATGTTTTTTCGCAGCATGCCTTCCAGCTTTTTAGCGGAAATTCCCCGGGAATATAAAAAAAAGGCGAAGTCATCCGTTCGGGAATCGTCATCCTACCGGCAGCCGGGTCGTCAGGAACAGCGTCGTTACGGGCGTTCGACCGCCGCATCGGTTGCCAGCCGCATGGTTGACGCCGGGGGCGCTTATCGCATCGGCGATTGGGTGATTCACGAAAAATTTGGCAAAGGCCAGGTGCTGGGCGTTGAGGGCAGCGGCAACGGCACCAAGCTGACCGTGCTTTTTGCCGGAAAGCAGCTCAAAAAGCTCATCGCGGAGTATGCGAATCTTCGGAAAGCGGACGGCAGCACGTAATAAAGTAAAGATTGGCATCTGCTGCGCTTAACATCCCCCTTTTATTCCCCCCTCGAAGGGGGATTAGGGGGATGTTACGATTAAAGAGTTGATCAAAAATGTCCAAAACAGAACTCGTTTCTCTCGTCTAAAAGTAGGAAGCAAATTGTCATTGAAAGGGAGGCAAAACTTCAATTGTAGCATAAACAAAAAAGGCTTCACAACACCACCGCATTGCAAAGCCCCTCAATATTTTTCACTTTTCACTTTTTATCCTGACAATCGTGCTTCCGGCACTCATCGGGATTTCGACCTTCCCGGTCTCAACTTCCAACATCGAATTAACCCTTCAATTGATCCAGCAATTCCGGTTGATCCTTCAGGGCAACCCCGGCAACGGTTAAAATGCGGCGGCGTTCTTTGGCCAACGCAGCCACACTGTCGTTGCGCTCCCGGGTGGCCTTTTCTGCATCACTGGCGGCATCGTGAATCTGGGAATTCGCCGTTTCTGTTTCCTCTGCCAATTGCAAACCGGCTTCCAACCGCTCCTGGGTTAACCCAAACCCAGATAGCCGGGTTTTCGCGGTATCATTTGCCAGGGCGTTGTTATAAAACCGCTTGACCTGGGCAAAATAACCGGCCAGCGTCGTTTTCCGGTCGCCATAAAGGTCTAACAGTTCCAGCAAATCCGGGGCGTCTTCCAACACTTCCCGGGCGAGACCGACATGATCGCTATACATCTCATCCAGTTCGCGTTTCTTTTGTTTGAACTGCTGACTGATACTGCTGCGAACACCATACTTGGTCAATTGCAGCTCGTATTTGGTGACGCTGGTTGTATGTTGGCTTTTAAACGCATTGATTTTATCGCTATTAAGTCCGTAATCCTCCAGGGCTGCTTTAACCACATCATGCGCTTCAATAATATCAATCATCACCTGTGATTCCCGAAAAAGCTGCTCAATATCCTTGTTTTTCAGTGCCAATGTTTTGAACTCCTTTTCGTTTTGATTCAATATCACATCCCTTTAATTATTTAATTTGGTTTGGCAATAAAAAACCTTGAGAATTTTTTTGAAAAAATTCGCGGCCTAAAAACCAGATCAGGGCCAATTTTTTGTGGTTCGGTTAAATTTTCCCGAGTTATAAATTTGTTGTTTCAAACTGTAAGGCGTTGCATCGGAATATGTTACGGTCAGTTTTAAAATTTTTCGGCCCACTTTTCAAAAGGCTATTGAAATAATTTGCTTTGAGTGACACTACACGACAAAACTTTTATGGAACACGAATTTGACGGATAAAATCGATAAAAACGGATGTTTTTAAAAACAAATGTAAAAAATCCGTGGAAATTCGTTCAATCTGCATCATCCGTGTTTCATTTTATTTTTTGTAGTGTAGCTTTGAGTATAAAAAAATTTGTTTTTTAATCATTTTTTTGTATTATTTAAATAATCCAAATAGTGATAAGTAACGAAAATCGGTGAGAGCTAAAGAGATGTCGAGCCGAAACGTGACGTTCAGGCGCAAAGAAATTTTCCCTTTACAGCAAAGCTGTATGGTATCTTACGGAAAAATTCGATCTGTTTTACGAGAAAAACAATACAGGAGATATTAATGATGTTCATCTCAGCCTGGATAAATCGCTTAAATACGATGAATGGGGACAAATTTACAAAAGCAAAAAACACTATAAGGCTTGCAAGTTTAAACCATTTAGGACTTGATGGGGAATGTCTTTATGGCGGCATTTGAGTTCTCAATCGCTTTGATTTCTTTTGTAACGGGTTGTGTTTTTCTCTGGTTAAGCCGGGTGATCAAACAAAGGGAATACCTGACATTCAGCATGCTTTGTTTTTCAGCCGCACTATATTTAGGGACTTTGGTATTGCAGGTAAGCCATCAGGATAACCTCCCTATCGTTTACAGGCATCAGCGTCTGGCAATATGCGGAGCGATTTTGATAGTGCTTTTTGTCGTGCGGTTTGTCAATATTCTATCAGGGGTGGGAAACAAGCGTCTTCTGCATGCCTTTTACCTGTTTTGTATTATTCTCAGCCTGATGAGTTTATTTGACATATATTTTTTTGATAACACCTGGAATCACTATTTATTTATCATCGGTCATTTTGAGATAGCGATACGCGCACCTGGTTTTGGCTATAAATTATTCGGATTGACGGTAATGATTGGTTCTGTTTATGCGATCACCGCATTGATTTCAGCCTGGCTCAGCAATTTGAAATATATTTTTCCTTCCCTTTTGGGCGTTTCCTTATTGGCCATATTCGGGGTCTATGATATTCTTTGGGTTCAACGCGTCATTGCAAAACCGCTCCAGCCTATGGTGGAATTTGGCATCATTGCCTTGATCGGTGGTATGGCAATTACTCTGATAAAAAGATTTATTGATACTACCGATCAAGTCCAATTCGTGTCAAACAAGCTTGAAATAGTAGAAAGGCAGAATGATCATCTACGCTCAATCATTCTGAAAAATTTCAGCAAAGCTTATTTAAATCATCGTGATCCAGAGAGTCAAACGTATCCGGATGAGTTCATTGAGCAGGTTGTGGCGATTTGCGAAAAAAATTTACAAAACTTAGAATTCGGCCCTGAAAAGTTTGCCTCGGAACTACACATAACCCGCATTCAACTGAACCGCAAAATTAAAAAGCTGACAAATAAAACTACCAGTGAATTTATACGTGCTATGCGGTTGGGGTATGCCGCGGAACTTCTCAAAAGAAATTCCGCGACGATCACCCACATTGCCTATGAAGCCGGCTTTAAAAATCTATCTTACTTCAATCGCCGTTTCAAGGAGTATTTCGGCGTAAAACCTTCTGATTATCGTAAAACGTTCTCGTTAGAAAAGGATTAACATTGACAATGTTAAATTTCAAAGGGTATCGACCCCGCAAGGGGCAGGCAAGGATCAACAGGATATATACTGCAAACGGGCACAATCTTAATTTTTCCGGGAGCCCCCTGCATCCGCAGAGCTTGCCCCGGAATGCCGGGGGGGGATAGTGTTAAGTATCTGTTTTTGCTGTCATTCCTGCAAATGCAGGAATCTCATTTTAGATTGTATAAAAGTAAGGTTTATGCCCGTTCAAAGTATACATGATATTTCAAAAGAATGATCAACAAATTTTTAAATAATAATCCGGTTTAATCCTGTAAATCCTGTCAAAAAATCTAATTTAACATTGTCGAGTTAAGTAAATATTGTAGAGGATTATGGGCTATGACGAGTTTTATATTGGCAATTGGATTAATTTCCCTTATTACGGGATCAACTTTTCTTTGGCTTTATACCGTTATTAAAGAACAAAAATATTTCCTTTTTAGTTTAATTTGCTTCTCCGCGTCGCTCTATACACTGGTGAAATTTATTGCGTTTCAAAATTATCCGTCGTCTTTATATATGCTCCAGGGAATTTCCATGAGCGGTGCGATTATGATGGCGCCTTTTGTGATGAACTTTGCAATACAATTCGCAGGTAAACGGTCAAATTTTCTGTTGTCAACGGTTTATACCGCTGCCATTACACTGGCTGTGATGAGCCTGTTCGGTTTCCACTTTTTTACCCATGAAGCTTCGGCATATCGGTATTTGCTAACCGATGAAGCGGTGATCGTTTATGATCCTGATATTGGTTATAAAATTTTTATGCCAATTGTTTTTTTCGTTTTGGTTTATTGCTTGTGGGTTTTTATACAAGCCTACAAACGTGGGGAAAATTTTATCTTTCCGCTTTTGGTTGGAGTGAGTTTTTTGAGTGTTAGTGGATTATACGACACACTATGGAAGCAGCGGGTCATAATGGAGCCGCTTTATCCGATGACCGAATTCGGTTTTCTGGTGTTGGTTGCCGGCATGGGTATTACACTGATTAAACAACTGCTACACAATAGATCACAAACAGTGATCTTGTCTGCCAGATTCCGTACCCTGTCGCAGGAAGAAACATGGCTGCTTGATAATCTCCGAACGCTTGCTGATAGCAAGGACACTGGTTCGGAACGCGAACATTCAAATAACGGGACAGTGTTTCTCCGTCAAGTCGAAAAAATTATTGAAGAGAACCTGCATAGCCGAGATTTCTCAGCGGAGAAATTTGCTGATGAACTGAAAATTTCGCGACCCCACCTGAATCTAAAACTGAAATCCCTGACAGGGCTGCCGACGACACAGCTTATCCTGAACATGAGACTGGAGCGCGCAGCATTATTCCTTAGAGAAAACAACGCGACCATCAAAGAGATTGCCAACCGTATTGGTCTCCCAAATGTGTCATATTTTTCCCGCCGTTTTAAAAAACATTTTGGTATGACGCCCGGCCAATACCGCGAACACCATTCTCCCGCTGATATAGATCATACTACAGGGACTCAAATCTGATCGTTATCAATTCAACATTGAATCCGTAAACCTCCATCCTTATCTGAAATTGCAAACCCAATCATCCAATGCTTTGTATTCAGGCATTCAGCAGCTCCTTAAGCCGGTTCTTTAGTGTGACTGAACCTGAAAATGT
>CAYVDX010000005.1:0-17313 GCA_964450485.1 uncultured Calditrichaceae bacterium | reverse complement strand
CAGCCACGCGTTTGAGAAAGATTTTAGCAGCGAAATCGTGTTGGATATTGACATCGATATTTTTTCCGAAGAAATGGCGTATATTGATGAAAATTATAAACTTGCGCGAATACAAAGCTACGTCAAAAAGGCAACGCTAATCACTGTCGCCACCAGCCCGTATTTTATCGATCAACACATCGCCATCGCTTGGACTCGAAAAGTTTTGGGGGGGGAAGGCGGGGGAGCATCAGGAAAAAGGGGATATGGAACCCGTGATCCGTGATTCGTGATTCGTGATTCGTTAAAAAACCGTATCTTACCCATCACGCAACACGCTCATTTGTCAAATTGTTTAATCATCGAAATCAAATGATCAATTTCCGCTTCGGTATTATAAAAGTGGGGAGCGACGCGAATCAACCCGTCCCGCAGGGAAACGTGCAGTTTATTCGCGCAAAGAAAGGCGAACAGCGCTTCGGCGGCGGTGTGCCGGAAGGTGACAATCCCGGATCGCATCGCCGGTTCCAACGGCGTGATGATTTCAAAACCGGCAAATTGCAGTTGCGCGATCAAATAATCAGTGAGTTGCAGGACTGCTTTTTCAATATTTTTGGGACCAATTTCCAGGAACATTTCCAAGGAAGCATTCGCGCCGACCACACCGGCGACGTTGAACATGCCCGGCTCAAACCGTTCGCCGGAGGGCAAAAAATCGAGCTGGTAATCAAAAAAATCCCAGGAATTTTCCACTGCCAGCCAGCCGGCGGCCATCGGTCGAATCTGGTTAAAAATTCGCGGCGAGGTGTAAAAAAAGGCGGTTCCCAGCGGCCACATCAGCCATTTTTGCCCGCCGCAGGCTAAAAAATCGATTTGCAATGCTTCCACGTCAATGGTTAATGCGCCAAGCCCCTGAATGCCGTCCACACAAAAGATGAGATTGTTTTCCCGGCACAGTTGGCTGATGGCTGCCAAATCAGCGCGAAATCCATTGAGAAATTGCACGTAGCTGATCGAAAGTAAACGCGTTTCCGGGCGGATCGCCGCGGCAATGTCCGCAAGCTCGATTTTTCCATTTCGGTGTTGGACAAAGTCGATTTCAACGCCTTGGTGCCGCAGATTTAAAAATGGGTAAACATTGGTGGGAAATTCAAAATCATTTAACAGGATTCGATCGCCGGGTTGCCAGCGTAATCCCCGGGCCAGCCAATTCAAGGCCATTGAGGTGCTGCTGCTAATGGAAATATTCTCGGACGCGCCGTTGATCAGCCGGCCGACATTGTTTTTAAATCGCGCTTTGACTTCGACCAAATCCGGCCAAAATTCGATATTCGTGACAGCCCGCTGCTGAAAATTGTTTTCAACCGCGCGCATGGCGCGTGCATGCATGGGCGATAATGCGGCGTGATTTAAATAAATGTGTTCGCCAATATGAGGAAAGAGCCGGCGATATTTATCGCGGTCCAATCCCCTGGCAAGGACTTGGCGCGGCGTGAAATTTTCCATAACTTTTCTAACCTCAGTTGATCTTTTTGCGGTAGATTTATTCGTGTTTTCGTGGAATTTAAGGTGCGTAAGCATGAGATTTTTAATGACTTATCAACTCAACAGCCAAATCGCTGCGCGTATCGAGGAGGCAGCTTTGAATATCCTGTAAAATGATTTGAAATTGTGCGGCGGAAAAAAATTGCATGTCGTGCAGCGTAATTTCAGGCGAAACAATGTCTGAACGCCAGCGCCAGCGATACCCTTTGCTCACTTTGACTATCGGCTTCACCCGGCGATTTTTACTTTCCATTAACAAAGATATATCAATCTCTACCGGCGTTTCCTCGATATTCAAAATTCCGGCGACACGTTCCATTTGAAAACGCCTCGGCTTGAAAACAAAGGGATACTGAGCATACTGTTTAAACAGGAAATAAATATGCAAAACAAACAGCCAAACCGGATAGACCGCCTGCAAATCTTCAAGTTGAAATGGCGGAACCTGCTGTTTTTTTTCTCGCTCCTGCAATATCAAATTCCATACTTCGGAGACTTCCGGTATATAATTATGGATGGCGATCTGCCCGATAAAAATTTCAAACGCATAACCGGGAAGCTTTGCATAAGTGACGTCGTTGATATTTGTCGAACTTAGGTTCAATTTTTCAAGCTGGGACATAAACCCTTCAAACGTCAACTCGCAAATTGCCAGCCAATCCCTGTTATAAGCGATAGTCCGCAAATAACGAAATAGTGCAACTTGCTCCGGGTGATCTTTTAACACTCGTTGAACCAGGCGTTTCCACTGATCCAACTGTTCCTGCATGATAAAATAATTTTCCAACACGCTGCGAACTTCTACATCGAGTGGATTTTGCGAAAAGAGCTCGCGAAAAGCCGCTACGCTTTCATCAACATATCCCATTTCCAGTTTGATAAATGCGCGTATTTTTTCCCACTGGTAAACTTCCTGGCCATCCGCCAGCAGCGACTCTACAAGTTTTAGCGCGACTTCCGGCTGGTGCTGTAAGCGATAAAAGTCCGTTTCGAGTTTGATAAGGTCTTTTTCTTCAAGGCCTTTAAGCCCCGGCAGGGTGTTTTTTAGCACTTCGAGAACCTCTCTCGGCGGTCGTTTACCGTGGTGAATGGCAAAACGCAAATATTGCAACAACAATTCGGGGTCGTCAATATTTTTTGAAAGCGCCTCGCGCAGCTTCATAAATGCCACGGCAACATTTCCGGACTGAAAATGCGCTTCGGCTTCATCAGCCGTAAAAATGAACGGTTTATCGACTAAATCTTTATAAATCCCGATTAATTCAAGCGCCTGGTGTGATTGACCGTAATGAAGCTTGATTTCCAGGAGGCGATGAACCAGTGGAATATCAGATTTTGAATGGCTCAAGGCGCGTTCGTAATCTTTCATGGCTTTTCGCAAATCGCCGAGATTTTCCCAGATTTCACCCCGCAATTGATAACCGGAAGACAGCATTGGATGGCGGCGCACAAGCTTGTTCGCGACGGAGAGGGCCCTTTCGGGTATATCTAATTTTAGATATAAATTTGCCAATTGCTGCAAAATGTCGGGATGATTCGGCGCTTTTTCCAAGGCCAGTTGCAGGGTGGCTTCTGCCTTTTGATAAAGTTGCAAGCCATCGAACTCATTGAATAGGTCGAGATAATTTCCAATAAGATGCTCATCGGTGGTGAGATGCGAAGATTTACCCATTTGCAATCATCCTGAATACTTTTATACCTGGAACGTCCATATTTAATGGGCAATAATTTAGCCGCTATTTTTTCAGCATCGTTGATGATTGACCGAAAAACCACTCTCACATTTTTAACGCATCCGAATCCTCTTGAAATAAAGCTTATGATAACAATTGGTATTTAAATAATACCCAAAGAAATGGCGAAACAAAAATTAACGAATCGAATCGATCGAGGATGCCGCCGTGCCCCGGCAACAGCGTGGAAGTGTCCTTGACGCCGGCATCGCGTTTAAACCGCGATTCTACCAGATCGCCCAATTGTCCGAAAACGCCTACGATCAGCCCGGCGGTAAGTGCATGTTTTACAGGAAGATCGGGAAGCCAAAGATTAGCAAATCCCCAGAAACTGATGATCCCAAACACCAGCCCAAAAACGCCGCCTTCGACCGTTTTATTCGGACTGGCGCTTGGCGCCAGCTTGTGTTTACCGAATGCCCGCCCGCCAAAATATGCCGCCGTATCACAAATCCAAATCGAGGCAAAAAGAATGATGATCAGCCAGCCGCCGGCATGGGATACATTTGATACAAATGCAGGCTGCCAGTCCGCGAAATTTTCACGGAGCTGCAACAATGACGAAAGTAACAAAGCAATATATATAAACCCCGTTATTGTGAAAGCGGTGTTTACGCCCGGCGAACCTTTTGTGTTTTGCAAATTTGCAAGGAGCAGCAGCGTCGCCGCCGCGAAAAATCCGGGCAGCCAATATTGCGGATAAAAAAATGTGAGCAATAAAAATAAGAGGCTGAGAAACGTTCCTAATATTTTATGCGCAAAAATTTCTTTGTTTTCGTACATCGAATAAAATTCCCAAATCGCCATTCCATTGACAATGAGTAGGAAAGCTAAGAAAAAATAGCCGCCCATGTACGTTAAAAACAGTAATAGCGGAATTCCCCATAATGCCACAGTGATTCGTTTCGCAAGTTCTTTCATTTAAAAAATCTCCAAAAAACAGTTTCAGCCAATTTAAATTGACGGAATATAATACTTTTGGCGAAATAATCCCCGGAAAGATGAATTATTTGAGGTAGGAGGCGAGTAGCCATTTGCAACGATGACAGAATTAACCCTGGAAAGAAGAATAATTTCGGGAAAGGGCGAACGTCATTCGCCATTGGGTGATATAAACCCTTGAAAACGAATCAATTGGGAGAATTATCCGGATGCGGAATGATCCGGGAGTGTTTGCTGTAAATCCTGAAAAAGCTGGTACACCGTTTCTAATTGTGCAACGGCTTCTTCCCATTCAGCCTTTTTTATGGCTAACATTAATTGAATGAGCCGGCCTTTGACCATGTTCAATTTGAAAAAATTGATGGCATCCAACAGCCGCGATAACATTTTTTTCAACTTTGCTTGATTTTGTTGGGAAATAAGCTTCAACAAATTGAGATAAATATTTTCAAAATTCACAATGAAATGTTCCCTCATGCGATCAAAGGTCTTGCCATTCACAAATGTCGAGTAATCCTTGATCAAAATCTCGTCGGTAATTTGCTGCTTTTCCTGGCGACTCATCAAGGCATAATTCATTTTGCGGAACAAATCACGTTTCATGAATGGTTTCGCCATAAAATCTGTCGCGCCGAGCCGTAACGCCGTGATCAATGTCATTGTATCGGTTCGGGAGGTAATGATGATCACCGGAATATTTTTGGTTTTACGGTTTTTTTGGAGTTTTTGCAATGCCTCAAATCCATCCAATTCGGGCATTACAACGTCCATGAAAATTAAATCAGGCTGATTTGCAAGCGCTTCATCAATCGCTTCCTGCCCGTTTTTTGCGATTCTCACGGTGTATTGGTCGCCGGCAAGAAATGTTTTGAACATTTTGCGCACAACCGGATCGTCATCGGCGACTAAAATTGTCTTTTTCTTATCTACCAATTTTGAGGTCATCTCGAAGATTTCGGATTCAATCAAACGCACGGCCAATTAGCTTATACATCTCACAAATCGGAACATTTGATTTTTTATACGGAGATTCCTGCATGCGCGGGAGTGACCAATCTTTGCTTTCTCTGTCATTTCTGCGAATGCAGGAATCCCCTGAACAATTTACTCAACTTGAATGTTTTTTACCCGCATAAAGTATAATACCAAAAAATTATTTCCGAATTATAAATAGCGGTCGATAAATTCTTTTAATTCAAAAATGCCGTCTTCTAAAATGATTTTATCGGCATAAGCCAATGGGGTTTCTTCAAAATAGTAATTATCAATTTGCAAATTGGAGGGCGCTTTTTTGACGATTTCCACCGGATCATTTTGGGAAAACCTCACCGGGTATGTTCGTTTCAGAAGCACTTTCCCGCTTTCGCCGGCAATGTAAAGCGGCTTATTCATCTGATTTGCCAGGCAGCCGATCATGTGAGTGCCGGTTTTATTAATGAATGTTGTTTCGGTAAAACGATCAGTTCCGGTAAGGATGAAATGGGAGTCATGCACTGCCCGGGCAACATCCACATCGGGAATAAGCTTAACCTTCACACCCGCTTTTGCCAGCCGAAACGCCATTGCCCGTCCTTCGTTCAAAGGGCGGCTTTCCGGACAAATCACCCGGTACCTTTTTTTCAATCGTTTGGCTTCCATCAAAATCGCCTCGACAATGCTGCTTGATGAATGGGTTAGAATAATATGATGATCCAGGATCAGCCGGCATCCCCACCGGATCACTTTTTTCACATTTTCTTCAGCCTCGATTTTCATTCGGGCGATTTCGTTCAGCGTGCTTTCTTTGATAACATGGATATCCTTTTGTTCCTTGGGAATATCCTGAATATACTTCAGCACCGCACGGGTGCGATTGTATATCAGGGCCATCAGCGGTTTAGCCCGAACCAAGGCATTGCTCAACTTGGAGAGCGTTTGGATTAATTCGGTGCGATTCCGATAAAGCTGCCGACCGACAAACTCTTCCACGATTTCCAGGGCAATATTTGCGAGATAGATTGAACCGTGAACAGAATCATCTTTGATCACGGCAACGTCGTCACGCCAGTATTCCATTGTAAACTCGTGTTCCTTGCCTGCTTTTTTAGTCTGATTTGACATAATCACCCACCCATTTTAAGTAGTCTGTCTGCCCATCACGCACTGAAAAGGCCAGTATCTCCGGCACTTCATACGGATGGATTTCCTGAATTCGATGTTCAATCTTTTTATAAACGGCTGCATGTGTTTTCACGATTATCAGCACTTCTTCCGCCGTGCAAACCTGCCCGTCCCATGAATAGATCGATTGTAATCCCGGGATAATATTACAACATGCGGCTAAATGTTCATTTACTAAAGTGTTGGCGATCTGCGATGCGGTTGCGGGGTTAGGCGCAGTACACAAAATGATCAGAAAACCGGTCTTTTTCATAATAAAAAGTAGTGATTTTGCAGAATTAAATCAAGATGATAATCTGTATTAATTTTCCATGGATTTTCATAAATGGTTTAATAATCGACAGAATTCCAAAATTCTCGATAAAAATATTAAAAAATCCAAAAAAATGAATAAATGCCCATTACGATGGATTGAGATATTGTTAACAATTATTTCATGTCTTCCGAATTATTTTAATAGAAAGGCCAAATAAATGAGACGAAACGCAATCAATTGCTTTATAAATGAACACAAAAAATAAAGCATTGGCGGTGATTTTAAAGGTGATTTAGATCAACTAATTTCAGAACAAAGATTCGTAAGCTGCTGCCGGTTGAATTTTTTTTTAAAAGATCGAAAATGCTTCCGGGATTTATTCCTTTTTATGGAGATAGAATGACTTTGCCAAATATGCTCGTTGCTGATCAGCATGACAACTTGATCGAAATTCCCCGGATAAAATCAATGGGAATTAATCTTGCAAAACCGTTAGTTTTTCAACCTCAACATTTGCGCCCCCTGGCGGATTCCGGTCGTCTCGTTACGCTTAAAAATCGCGTGGCGATTGGTTACGATCCATCGATAAAAAAAACGGTCCAGCTTCGTGAATGGGGTGGGTCGCCGGTTTTTCCGGTTGCCGCGGACTTGAGCGCGCCGGAAATTTCCTTGCTGCGCTGTGCGTATTCATCGGTATTAGACGCGCCGCGTTTGCCGAATCACAGCCATACTGCCGTTGGAATCACCGGCGGAGAGGTTGTCGTCGCAGCCGGCAAATTGCCCGGGACTTTTTTCCCTGGAGACACACTTGTGAAACACGCGAGTGTCCATGCAGGCGCATCAAACCGGGTCGCGGAAATTCTCGATCCCGCGGCAAAAAAACGGATTGTCGTATCGCTGAAAACGCTTGAGCAATCAACAAACAATGAATTTTTGAAATTGCTTGTTTCCGCGCGGCCGCATTCAGACAGGATTATTTTGCATGTTGACGCTGCCGTACCCAATCGCGATATTTTTGTCGATTGGTGTAAATCCGGGCTGAAAAGCGTGCTTTTAACGCTGAACGCCGCGCAAAGCAGCGCTTTTGACGCCTTGAACGCGTTATCAAACCTGACATTTCATGCGTTCAAATCCGTGTTAAAATTAGCGCGGCGGTTTGCCGTAAATATCATTCTCGATTACCAGGTTTTCCCGGGTTTTACCGATCACCCAAATGAAATAAACGCTTTAAAAGGGTTGGTCAGCGAATTCGGCGTGCACAGGCTTCAGCTTACGAACCTGGGGGTTGACCCGGAATGGTATATCGATGAGTTAAAATTGTTGGACTTGTCAAGAGCGCAAATCGGAATGGCGCAATGGCTTAAGATTCTTGGCGAATGGCCGGTTCAATTGGGATATCTAAACGTGGCGGAATAAGCCGAAACATAAGCTGTGATGATTTTATTTATTGAGCACGCGGTGCAGCACCTCACTCATTGTTTGCACATCATACGGCTTGGAAATGCGGTCAACAAATCCAAAATCCCGGTATTGCGCCATAATCGGGTCTGTCGAATAACCGCTTGAGACAATCGCCTTAATTTGCGGATCCATTTTTAACAATTCGTGGACTGTTTCCTTGCCGCCCTGCCCGCCCGGAACGGTTAAATCCATAATTACGGCGTCAAAGGGCTGGTTATTTTTTAACGCCGCTTTGTACACCTCAATCGCTTCATCTCCATCATGCGACAACTGTACATCATAGCCTAAAAAGCTTAACATTTTACCCACTAAGTCCAAAATGGCTTCTTCATCGTCCATTACTAAAATTTTGCCATTGCCATTTGCAATTTGCAATTTTTGAAGCGGTTTTTTAATAACTGCATCCGGAGACGCCGGTAACAAGACGGTAAAAGTTGTCCCTTTCCCCGGTTTTGATTCAACAAAAATGTATCCGCCATGCTTTTTGATGATGGAGTAGGAAACGGCCAAACCCAATCCGCTCCCCTTCTGTTTGGTTGAAAAATAGGGGTCAAAAATTTGAGAAAGCAATTCCGGCGGAATGCCAACGCCATTATCCTGCACACGAATGCGTACGTATTTCCCCTCTTTTAACAACACTTCCCATTCCTGGTTTTCATCAGAAATATCAACATTTTCCGCGCTAATATTTATCGTGCCGCCTTTTTTCATGGCCTGCACGCTGTTGAGCATTAAATTATTGATGACCTGACTAATTTGTCCTTCATCAACTTCCACCGGCCAAAGCTTCTCGCCAAAGTGATATTTGCAGATGGAGTGCTTGCCCCGAATGGTAAAATCAGCGGTTTCCTTGATAATTTCGGAAATCGAAGCCGCTTCTTTTACCGGCGAGCCGCCTTTGGCAAATGTCAATAATTGCAACGTTAGGGATTTGGCCTTTTCCGCTGCATTTTCGGCATTTTCGAGTTGTGCAAGCAATTTTTTGTCATCGGGGCAGGCCACTTTTGCCATTGAAACATTCCCGGTGATTGCCGTCAAAATGTTATTAAAATCGTGGGCAATGCCGCCGGCTAATACGCCTAAGGATTCCAATTTTCTGGCTTTGTATAATTCTTCCTCTAATTCAAACAATTTGCTCACATCCCGGAAAACCAGCACTGTCCCCATCAAGTGATCTCGGTTATCTTTTAACGGGGCAGCGCTAATCGCGATTTGCCGTTCATCACCGCCGCGGGAAATCAAAACGACGTCTTTTTCACGTTTGACAGACCTCGCGGTTGTTAAAACCTCTAACGTGGGATTGTATAAGCCTTCGCGGCTATTGTCTCGCGCGATAAATACCTGTTGAATTGATTCTCCAAGCGGCGGCGTTCCGTTCCAGCCGGTTAGCTTTTCCGCAACCTCGTTAATCAGGGTGATTTTGCCTTCCAAATTCGTGGTGATGACACCGTCGCCAATGCTGCGAAGCGTGACGCCAAGACGCTCTTTTTCAGCCGCCAACGCCCGTTCTATCTGCCGGCGTGTCGTGACGTCTTCGATGCTTCCCTCAACATAAACAATTTTTCCCGCGCCGTCATAAACCGCGCGGCAGTTGATTCTTGCCCAGATAAGTTTGCCATCTTTTCGCTTCAATTGTGTGTCAAAACTTTTTACAATGCCATCGTTTGTAAGAATTTCAAACCACCGATCCCTGTCTTCTTCCGAGGTATAAAATTCTTTACTGTTGGTCTTGTATGCTTCTGTTTTGCTTTTCAAACCAAGCATTGCCAGCAAGGCGGGATTTATGTCAAGAAATTGTCCGTCAGCGGTGGAGCGATATAATCCCAGGGGGATTCCTTCAAACAGTCCCCGATACCGCCGTTCGCTTTCTTCCAACGCGACCTTTGCTTTTTGGCGCTCGGTGATATCGCGGGCAACGGCAATAATTGCCGGTTTCCCCTGAAACGTAAAGGTATGGATCCCCATTTCAACCGGAATTTTTTTATGATCCTTTTTTATTAACACCGTTTCAAAAAGCGCATGTTGATCACTGAATACTTTCTCTAAAGTTTTCAAAAAATCCTTTTTCAAAACCGGGTCAACATGCGTGATAAAGGGCATTTTCAGCAATTCTTCCCGGGTGTATCCCAACTGCGACGCCGCGACTTCATTGATTTCGATATAAGACGCAGGTTCGTTGTTTTTGTCGAGACGGTAAACGAAAACAGCATCCATGCCGCTGTTAAATAAGACCCGGAATTTTTCTTCGCTATCTTTCACCGCCTGAATGGCATTGACTTTTTCGGAAATATCCTCGATCATCACAATGGCAAATTGCGGATTTTTATTCTGATATTTGACAAGTGAGGTGGTCATGCGGGTCCACAGCCATCGGCCGTCGCGGCAAACAAAACGATTTTCGGTTTGATGAGACCGGGCATGCGCTTGTAATTGTTTTGCGATTTCGTTAATATTTATATGATTATCCTTTGAGGACATAACATCGGTAATATTCATAAATTGCAGCTCCTCGCTATTATAATTCAACATCTGCTGCAATGCCGAATTACTTTCGATGATATGTCCGTCCAATCGAACCAGCGCAATGCCGATCCCGGATTGCTCAAAAATGGTACGAAATCGTTCTTCACTTTCCCGCCGAACAATTTCGTGAACCTTCCGCACGGAAATGTCTCTTGCCAATGAAAGGATGGTCATTTCGCCGTCCCGCTCAAACCAGTACGAGTTAATTTCAAACGGAATGGTATGACCGGATTTTGATTGAAAAACGGTTTCAAATGATGCTTGCTGGCTTTGGCGCAAATTTTTAATCAGGTTTCCCACCTTGCCGTCAGCGTCGCTTGAAATGATGTCCGCGATGGTCATTCCCAGTAATTCTTCACGGGAATATTCCAATTTTTTACAGGCAATATCATTCACATTCAAAAACGGTTTTAAGGTGTCATCATCTACCATCTGATAGATAAACAAAGCGTCATTGATGGAGTTGAGCAAATGTTCATAGCGATGCTCACTTTCGATTCTGGCCATCTCTTCAAACCGGCTTTCCAGGGCAATGCCGGCGATATCAATGGCGATTTCCAATATCTGTAATTCCCAAAGTGTTGGCGAATATACCCGGTTGCAATACATCGAAAAGACGCCCAACACAACTCCCTGACGCGAGAAAACCGGCATTGCCCACGCTGAACGGATATTATTTGCCATGGCTGTTTCGCGAAAATCTTCCCAACCGTCCGCGTTTGTGATATCGGCGACAGAAACCATTTCACCAATGCTTGCGGCTGTTCCACAGCATTCGGATTTTGGGGAAATCTCAATGCCATCGATCATTTTTTGATAGGAATGCGGCAAATGGGGGGCGGCGATTACACGCAACCGCTCTTCATTTTTATCTTTCAATAAAAATGCACAGGTTAAAATCGAACAATGTTTTTCAATAAAAAGCGTGAGTTGTTTCAAGATTTCCGGCAGCGAGTTGCCCCGCGCAATATTTTCTAAAATCTGTTTTTGCCCTTTAAACAGGTTTTCAGTTTCCTTTTTTTCACGGATATCACGCATGATGGTTTGGATCGCCGGACGCCCATGAAACGTAAACGGTAAATCGATTACCTCAACTTCCAATATGCTGCCGTCAGAGCGTTGGGTGCGTTGTTCGATTACCGAACTTCGCAGGTTTGACTGAAAAACAACTCGCATTCGCTCCTGCGCTGACTCCCGAAAATCCGGGTGAACAAAATCCAGGTAAGATTTTCCGACAATTTCATCCGGCGACAAAACGCCCAGAATTTGAACCGCGGCAGGGTTGGCAAATTCGATAATGCCCTCAGTGTGAATAAAAATGGCATCCGGGTGTGATTCAATAAGTTGCTGATATTGCTGTTCATTCCGGTCGATTGCGGATTGGATATGTTTTTGGCTTTTTAGTTCGACCTGTTTTAACAGAACCGCGCTTCTGTTTTTATAGTGTATGCGATAAAAACAGGCCTCTGTTTCAAGGTTTTCACCGATTTTAGTAAAACCGTCTAATCGTTCCGCGCAGAAGATTTTGTCGCCCGACACGATATTCCCTGCAATTTTCCGAAAAAGGGGACGCGACTCTGGTGATACGATTTCAATGGCGTATTTGCCTAACAGCTCTGCTTCGCTATAGCCGTACATCCTGGCAAAACGATCATTTACATATTTGAAAACATTATCCTGAATAATACAAGAGGCGATTAGCGGGTCTTCAACGAGAAAGGCTTGATCAATCTTCGGCTCATCGATCACATCCTGGTTTTTGCCTAGCACCCGTTGAAAAAACATTCCGAACATCAGCGACAGCCAGACGCCCAAATTTGCATAAACCGGTTCATTTATGAAATGATGTTCGTGATTTCCAAATCCGGCAGCCTTTCCCCAAAAAACGGGAATAATCAGTGCGACAAACATACCAAAATATCTGTTTTTCGGCCGAAAATGTTTTAAAAACGAAAGACCGGATAATTTAGATTTGAATAAAAACCAGGCGGTAAAAACGTAATTCTGTAAAAATATTCCCAACACCTTCATGGTATTTTCCCTTTTGTTAAACGAAAAGAGGGAAGTCAATCCGTCAAAAGCCGGATCCATTACATCCATTTATAAAATTTATGCACCGATCCGTTTTTAAAAAAAACAAAACGAACAGGAAATTATTGTTGTCTGTAGTTGTGAAATATGAGAGAACACCCCTTTAACGCATCGGGATTTTTTGTAAAAAAAGGCAGGAACCGGGCAGAAATGGTACTAACCCAGGCAAGAAATGAATAAAAAATATCATTTCCGCCCATTTCACAACCTTCCAGGCGCCGGGTGGATGCCTTAAAAAAAACATCCAACAAGCGATCTCCCCTCCCGTAAAAGCTGATTTTAATTGGAGAAATTATTTTACAACATTATTATCGGATAAAATCAGCTTTTCTTTAGTCCATTTGTTTTCTTAAAAATGTGGGAATATCCAGATCATCGATATCGTCATTCCCAAGCGTGCCGGCTTTACGCGCGGCCGGATTTACGGCGTCGTCATCAGCGCGTTTTTTCTTCTCGCGCATAAAAGTCGGCAAATCCAGCAATCGCGAATTTACCGATGGATTTTCCGCCATGGATTTTGGCGGTTGTAAGCCGCCGCGCCCTTCGGCGTTGAAGCCGGTGGCGATAACGGTAATAAAAATTTCGTCAGAGAGATTTTCGTCAATGACAGCGCCAAAAATGACATTGGCATCTTCCCCCGCTTCTTCATAAATAATGGTTGTGGCTTCGCTGACTTCAAATAGCGACATATCCGTGCCGCCGGTGATATTTACCAAAACGCCGCGCGCGCCGCGGATGGATACGCCTTCCAACAACGGGCTGGAGATTGCCTGCTGGGCAGCCTGTACTGCCTTGCCCTCTCCCGTGGAATGGCCGGTTCCCATGAGTGCGTCGCCCATTTCAGACATGATGGTGCGGACATCGGCAAAATCCAGGTTGATCAGCCCCGGCACGGTGATGAGATCGGAAATGCCCTTGGTCGCGTGAAGCAGCACTTCGTCGGCAACTTTGAACGCGTCCAGCAGCGGGGTGGATTTATCCACGACCGCGAATAATCGCTGGTTGGGAATGACGATGAGCGTATCAACTTGCTTTCGCATTTCCTGAATGCCCTGCTCGGCGCGTTGCAGCCGTTTGACGCCTTCAAAATTAAACGGTTTTGTGACAATGCCGACCGTCAAAGCCCCCATATCTTTGGCAAGTTCCGCAACAACAGGCGCCGCCCCGGTGCCAGTGCCGCCGCCCATTCCGGCGGTTACAAAAACCATATCCGCGCCGTCGAGAATTTTCTTGATCTCCTCGCGGTCTTCTTCCATTGCCTGGCGACCAATTTCCGGGTTTGCGCCGGCGCCCAATCCCTGTGTCAGTTGTTTCCCGACCTGCAAGCGGGTTTGCGCTTTATTTTGTTCCAATGATTGCGCATCTGTATTTACAGAAATAAAATCGACGCCTGATAAACCGGCGTGCACCATCGTATTGATCGCGTTTCCACCGGCCCCGCCGACACCAACCACCTTTAGCTTTGCATTAAGCTCAGCCCTCTCATCAAACTCAATCGACATAAATGCCTCCTTTGGGTTAAAAAATTTATCTGTTAACCATTGACTTCTTCCCTGAATCAAAAGAAACGCTTAAAAAATCTTGTAAACCGCTGTAATACGTCATCCCAAATGGGTTCATCATCAGGGTTTAACAACATCCCGCCTTCGTGATATTTCGGCGCGTACAGGCAAAGCCCGACCGAGGTGCTGTAAATGGGGCTTTGCACTGAATCGGTAAGTCCACCGAGATGTTTGGGTATTCCCAGGCGAACCGGCATGCCCCAAATTTCCTCGGCCCTGGCAGCCGTGCCTTCCAACAATGCCGCGCCGCCGGTGATAACCGCGCCAGCAGCCATCAATTCCAACAATTCTGATTTTTGCATTTTCTGGTATGCAAGCGTCAGAATTTCCTCCATTCGCGGACCAACGATGTCAACCAAAACGGATTTTGAAATCGTCCGCGGGGCGCGCCCTCCAACGCCCGGCACCATAATGGTGTCGGTTTCCGTCAGATTTTCCCGGGTCACGGTGCCGTACTTCAACTTAATGCCTTCGGCCTGCTCCGGGGGGGTTCGCAATCCAACCGCAATGTCATTGGTAACGTGCTGTCCGCCCAATGCCACAACCGATGTGTGCTGAATATGTCCGTCAAAAAACATGGCAATATCGGTCGTGCCGCCGCCAATATCCACCAACGTTACGCCCAGTTGACGCTCGTCGTCATCCAAAACCGCCAGGCTGGACGCCAATGGCTCCAGGACGATTTCCTCGACTTCATAACCCGCGCGCTGGACGCTTCTGATAATGTTTTGGGCGGATGTTACCGCGGCGGTAACGATATGCACCTCGACTTCTAATCGCACCCCCGACATCCCGGTCGGATCATTGATCCCGTCCTGGTCATCAACTAAATATTCCTGCGGGATGACATGGATGATTTCGCGGTCAATCGGCAACGCCAACGCCTTCGCGGCATTGATGGCCCGATCGACGTCCTCGGCGGTAATTTCATGATCGTCTCTGGCAACGCCTACCATTCCCTTGCTATTTATACTCCGAATATGATCGCCGGCAATACCGACAAAAACCGATTCCACGTCCACGCCGGCCATGGCCTGTGCCTCATCCACGGCAGTCTGAATGGCGTTCACCGTTTTGTCGATATTTACCACGACTCCCTTGCGCAACCCGTAAGACGGCGCGCTGCCGATACCCACAACATTCAGCGTCCCGTCCGGGTCTTCCTTGACAATTACGGCACATATTTTGGTTGTGCCGATGTCCAGTCCGGTAATAATTTTTCCTTCCATAACACCGTCTTTGCTTCTTTGTCAACTTTTGTTTTGAATGATGATTCTGTCCGCAAATGTTAAATCTATGGTGCGAATTGTCGCCAATTTATCAATGACCGGCTGCTTATTTAACAGTTGGCTTAGCAGAAAGAGGCGTGAGTAGTGGTTTGATTTGCCTATTTTAACTCTTGCAGCGCCATTCACCAAAACAAATTCAGGAGATTTATGTTTCGTATAATTAATTTCGGAAATGAGGGGAACCAGTGTTTCATCAACTTCATGGATTTGTTTTACCAGGCGCAAGGATGCGAATAATGCGGTGCTGTCTTGCCGGACTTTATCCAATTTCACCCCTGTCACAATCGGTAATTTCCCCATGGGCATCCGGGGCAATTTTTTCAACACCCTGCCCGTCTCGTCAACCATATAAACAGATTTATCAACCAGGTAAAAAACAGGTTCCCGTTCCTGCACATCGATTAGGATCGTCGAAGGAAGCACGCGGGTGACGCTCACACCGCGAAGATACGGATTCCTCAACAGATTAATGGTAATATTTGCTAAATCCACATCAAACATGGATTGATTTAAATCAATTTTTACAAAAGTTTGAATATTTTTTTGATCGATATAATGATTACCGGTTATTTTTACTGATTCTACCACAAAATATCCACTTTTATACAACATTTTTTTGCCGAAAAAGTAAATACCGTATCCCAAAAATGCCAATAGCACCCAGGTAAATGCTACTTTCGGGGTCGGGTAAAAAATCGAGTGCTTTTTTTGTTGACGTTTTCTTGCCATTTTTGTATCTTTTGCTCAGTTTTTGATCAATTTTATTGTTTCAGCGGCGATGTCATCCGCCGCGGTTGGCCGGGCAAGTTTTTGCCAGGCGGCGCGTTGTTGCGTTCGCAGCGCCGGATCGGTCAGCAGCCGCTCGATGGCGTCCTGTAATTTGGTTTCCCAACCGTTTTTCTCCTCGACCATTATCGCCGCGCCGGCTTCAACAATCATTTGTGAATTTCGAACCTGGTGATCTCCCGCGGCAAACGGATAGGGAACCAGAACAGCCGGTTTGCCGACAATCGCCACCTCGGCCAGGGTCATCGCGCCGGCGCGACAGATGATCAAATCCGCTGCCGCGTACGCCGCGTTCATTTTTTTTACATAAGGCACAACCCGCACCCGTTTTTTATCCATTTCAAGGCGTTCGATTACGGTTTCGTATTGCTTTTCGCCGGTTTGCCAGAGCAGTTGGATGTCGTATTTTCGCAGCAATTCCGGCAGAATTTTCCCCATTGCTTCGTTAATGGATCGCGCGCCCTGGCTGCCCCCAAACACAAAAATTGTCAGCTTATCTTGATCAAGCTGCCATGTTTTTCTTCCCTCAGCTTGAGTGATTTCAAGCAAATCGTTTCGCACCGGATTTCCGGTAACCACAATCTTTTCCGCCATTCCCGGGAAATGTTTTCCTGCCTCGGGAAACGCAAGGCAGATTTTTTGCGTATATTTAGCCAACACTCGTGTTGTTAAACCCGGATGCACATCCTGTTCCTGAATTAACACCGGTACTCCTCTTTTTGCCGCGACAAATAAAATCGGCCCGCTGACGTACCCGCCGGTTCCCACCGCCGCGTCCGGGCGAAACCGGCTGACGATTTTCCAACTGGCCGCCAGGCTTGCCAGCAATTTAAACGGAAAAAGCAAATTTTTCAACGTCAGGCTGCGGGCGATGCCGGCAATCCAAATGGTTCTCATCGGGATGTTTTGTGACGGCACAATGCGCGTCTCAATCCCGTTTTTTCCGCCGACGTATAAAAATTTAAAGTCTCCGCGTTTTTTTAATG
>CAYVDX010000004.1:0-18513 GCA_964450485.1 uncultured Calditrichaceae bacterium | reverse complement strand
ACGCTGAACATTTTCCAAACTAAGCGGATACCGCTTGCTTTTGCGCATCAGGGTTACGGCGCGTTCCGCCGTGCGCATCGCCGCGCCGAAATGATTGGGATGCTCAATGATTTTATTCACGCGGAAGGGATGATTTTGGGCCGGCTTGTGTTTGTGCAGCCATTTTTTCAGCGAAAAAATTCGCTCCACCGCCGCTTCAACTGATTTGCGAAACGCACTATCAGCGTCGATTCGTTCGACCAACCGCCGGTGTGCCAAAGGCAAATCAGCGGGCGCCAACAGCACATCCGCACCGGTTTGCAACAGCGAAACAACCCGCTTTCCGAGCTGAGATTGGCGCTGATTCGCGCGTAAAACCAAAGCGTCGCTGAACACCACGCCGCGATAATTCCATTCTTCGCGGATCATTTTCCGCAACGGCGTTTTTTCAACGACCGTCGATTTTGCCGCCCCGGAATGCTTCAAATGCCCAATCAAAAGCCCTTTTGTATCATTTTTGACAGCGGCCGACAGAGGGAGCAATTCGGAATCCGTCACCCCGGGAGTATCTCCAAATTTACCCACGCAGGCGACGCCCACGTTTTGGACGGATTCGATAAACGCGAGCGCCATTTCCGCAACTTTTTCAGGCTGTGAATGAAATGCGCGAAGGTTGGCAACCGGATTCCCCGGCGCATTCGCCACATTTAATACCGGCGCAAAACAGAGGTTGACGCCCACGCTTCGCGCTTCTTTTGCGGTCATCTCGCCGAAATCGCGGACAAGTTGCGGATCATTCGCAGCGCCAAACGCCAATGCGTGCGGGAAAAGCGTGCCGTTGGAAAAGGCTGCGCCAAGCCCTTGTTCCAAATCAGCCCCGAAAAACAGGGGGAATTGGCTTTCCCGCTGAAGCGCAATCGTCCAATAGCGCAGGTCGGCCGGATGTCCGCCGGCCAACAGAAACCCGCCCACGTGAAATCGTCGGATCAGTTGCAGCATTCGACGCGCCTTTACTGAATTGCGATTGATAAACGCCAGATTCAGCCGCGGCATCAAAACCTGGCCGGCTAATATTTCTGCGGAAAGATGGTGTGCGCGGGGAAGTTTCATATTTCAAAATAATATTTGATGGCGAAATTTACAAATTAAGTTGAACGCATCTAAAATTAAGGTGTATGAAGCAAATGAACAAAGCGTTTGTTGAATTAAACATTCTTATACAATTATATAATTGGCGGAAATAAAAAAGGCACACGACGATGATCGCATGCCTTTAAACCAAACAAAAATAAATATTTATTACTTTATCAATCCAACTTTACGCGCCCAATTTTTAAAATCGCGTTTTTGCGACATGGACAGGCTTGCCGGCACGTCAATTTCCACGCGCACGTAATGATCACCTTGCCCGGGCGCGGATTTCACGCCCATTTTGGGCAGGCGAAAAACCTTGCCGCTGCTTGTGCCCGGTGGAATTTTCAATTTTACTTTCTTTCCGCTGACCGTATTTACATGCACTTCCGTGCCCAACACGGCTTCGCCGATGTTGATAAACACATTTGAATAAATATCATTGCCGCGACGTTCAAAGTCCGCATGGGGCGCGACTTTGATGATCAGATAGAGATCGCCGGCCGCGCCGCCGCCCGGCGCTTTACCGCCCTGTCCGCGCAGGCGAATTTTTTTGCCGTCTTCAACACCGGCGGGAATTTTGACTTTGATGCGTTTGTTACTTCCGGTGCGCACCACGGTTTCACCGCCATTGACGGCTAACTCAAAGGGAATGGTGATCACCGATTCCATATCCGAGCCGCGACGGGGCGGCCGTTTTCGGGTAAAAACATCTTCAAAACCGCCGTGTTGATCTCGTTGTCCGCGACCGCCGCTGAAGCCGCCGCCGAAAAGGTTGCTAAACAAATCCTGCAAATTATCGGCGTTGCCAAAGGGCGCTTGTCCGCCGCCGTTAAACTCGAAACCGCCGCCCGGAAAGCCGCCTTTGCGCATCATGTCGTATTGCTGACGCTTTTTTTTATCGCTAAGCACGCTATAGGCTTCGCTGATGGATTTAAATTTCTCTTCAGCGGTTTTATTTCCCCCTTGCGAGTCGGGATGATGCTTCTTGGCCAGCTTGCGATAGGCCTTTTTAATGTCATCCTGGGTGGCGGTTTCGCTGACGCCCAACACTTTGTAATAATCAACAGGCGTGTTCATTATTACACCTCTTCCTCAACTTCGGTTTTGACACTTTCAGACGCGTTCCAGTCGCGGGAAATCAGGTTCGCTTTTTCCGGTTGCATGCCGTCGATGGCAATTTTCCGCACCTGATCCATATCCTTGACAAGCAAAAAGGTCATTTCATTTTTAACGGTTTCGGGAATATCTTCCAGATCGGGTCGGTTTTTTTCCGGTAAAATCACCCGTCGGATGCCGGCGCGATGTGCCGCTAAAACCTTTTCCTTGATGCCGCCCACCGGCAGAACTTTCCCGCGAAGGCTGATTTCGCCGGTCATGGCCAGATCATTACTTACGCGTTTTCCGGTTAAAAGTGACATCAACGCGGCAAACAGCGTCACGCCCGCGGAGGGCCCGTCCTTGGGGATGGCGCCGGCCGGTACGTGAATGTGAATATCGTATTTGTCATAAAAATCCGGTTCGATCCCGAATTCATCAGTGCGGGCGCGAATGTAACTCAACGCTGCTTGCGCTGATTCTTTCATCACATCACCCAACTTGCCGGTCAGCACCAGCTTCCCTTTTCCGCTCATTTTATTCGCTTCGATGAACAGAATATCGCCGCCCATTGGCGACCAGGAAAGCCCGGTGGCAATGCCCGGTTCATCAATGCGTTCGGCCACATCGCGATAAAATTTGATCGGCCCTAAAAATTCGGCGACGTCATCTTTATCAACACGCTGAAATTTCACCTTTCCGGACGCCACGTCCTTGGCGACGCCGCGGCAGATGGCCGCGATTTGCCGTTCCAGGTTCCGCACGCCGGCTTCCCAGGTATAAGAATTAATCACAACCCGAATCGCTTCGTCGGTAATCTCGATCATTTCTTCGGTCAGCCCGTGTTCCTTGATTTGCTTCGGAATCAAAAATCGTTTGGCGATTTCCAGCTTTTCGTGGGCGATGTAGCTGGGAATTTCGATAATTTCCATCCGGTCGCGCAACGCCGGAATCACCGTATCCTGCATGTTGGCGGTGGCGATGAACATCACTTTGCTGAGATCGAAGGGCACATCTAAATAATGATCGCTGAAGGTATGATTTTGCTCCGGGTCGAGCACTTCCAGCAGCGCCGCGGAAGGATCGCCGCGGAAATCGGAACCTAATTTGTCGATTTCATCCAACATAAAAACGGGGTTATTGGTGCCGGCGCGTTTGATTCCCTGGACAATCCGCCCCGGCAATGCGCCGATGTAGGTGCGGCGATGCCCGCGAATTTCCGCTTCATCACGCACGCCTCCCAGCGACATGCGCACAAATTTCCTGCCCAGCGCATCGGCGATGGAACGCCCCAACGATGTTTTGCCAACGCCCGGGGGGCCGACAAAGCAGAGGATCGGTCCGCGCATATCGTTTTTCAGCTTGCGCACAGCGAGGTATTCTAAAATGCGTTTTTTCACCCGATCCAACCCGTAGTGATCTTTTTCCAATTTTTCACTGACGCTTTCGATATCCAGGTTATCTTCGCTGCTTTTATACCAGGGCAAATCCAGCAGCCAGTCGATGTAAGTCCGGGCAACCGTGTATTCAGCCGAGGCAGGGTGCATACGCGACAAACGGTCGATTTCTTTTTTGGCGGTTTTGCGGGTTTCCTCCGGCAATTCTGCTTCTTCAAGCCGCTTGCGCAATTCGCTCACATCCGAGGCGTCGTCAAATTCGCCCAATTCCTTTTGAATCGCTTTTAACTGTTGGCGCAGATACATTTCCCGCTGGCCTTTGCTGATCTCATCCTGAACTTCCGACTGGATTTTTTTGCCTAATTCAAGCGCCTGCAGATAGCGGTTAAAAATGTTTGTCACTTTCTCCAGCCGTTTTTCAACGTTCAGAATCTCCAGCACTTCCTGTTTTTGCTTGACCTGAACATTGGCAAACGCCGTAATCAAATCGGCGATGATGCCCGGCTCGTACAAATTCGCAATCATAGCCTGGTGCTCGGTGGTTATTTCCGGCGCCAGGTCAGAAGCCTTCTGAAATAAATTTTTAAGATTGGTTGCCAACGCGTCCAATTTGAGTTCATCTTCGGGCAAAATATCATCAAGCCGCTCAATTTTTGCAGTAAAAAACGGGTCGGTTTTCGTAAATTCCTTCACCCGAAAGCGGCTAACGCCCTGGATAAATGCGCTTTTGCTGCCGTCCGGCAAATCAATCACTTTCAGTACGCGGGCGACGGTTCCGATGTCGTACAAATCCTCCGGACGCGGATCATCCATTGCCCCATCGCGTTGGGATAAAACGCCGATGACTGAATCTTCGCGGAGCGCATGTTCAATCAACCGCAGCGATTTTGGCCGGCCAACAGCTAAAGGTATAAATTGATGCGGAAAAAATACGGTGTTGCGTACCGAAATGATCGGCATGTTATCCGGTATTTCTATGTTTGCAAAGTTACGAGAACTGATGGTCATGTTGCATATTCCTTTTTAAAATTTTCTGTTTTGTTCTTTTCAATTCACATTTTTACATTTCGGTACCGAGCACTTTCTCAAATTAACCGAAAATAGGGCGTTTGTCATCCCGGCGCGCCGGAATCCACAGGCGTGATGACGAATTGATTCCCGCTTAAAACATGCCCCGAAAAAGGGGCAGGCTGGGAATGACATTTTCCGGATACCAGAATCGAAAAATGCATGGTAACCAATCCTTACATAAAATATATTCAAAAATACGGCTCGTTGCCATCAGATTAGCTCACAATTTAAACATAATTATTTTATTTATCACCATTTGCGTAAAACAATATTTTGCACCAAGCAACTTTTTGATATTACAAAATTAATGCCATAACCGGAAACATAATATAAAACCAATAAAATCAAACAGATAAACGTAAACTCGACAGCGAGAAATTTTCTGCCAATATGTCTTATTGACCAAAAAATCGTGCCAAAACCGTAAAAATTTAGGGAGATTAAGCAAGGAAAAGCTCGGCGGGAAAAATAAAAAAAGCAGGGGAAGCTCAAAGGAGCTTCCCCGGCAATAAAACAGGCATATTTATTTAGCCTGAAACTTCAGATTCCGGTTTTGGGAATTGAATCAGGTAATCATCGGTATCCGGCCGGTCAAGGGGCACATAAGTGCTGTTTAACCGTCCGTAGCGGCGCAGATCGATCCAGCGATGGCCTTCCAAAAACAGCGAGTAACGCTTTTCGTGCAGTAACTGATCCAGCGCATTTGCCGAAGTTAATGTTACCGGGCCCAAGCCCGCGGCAGCGCGCACCACGTTGATGTCGGTTTCCGCGTCGCCAAAATTGCCATTGCCGATATTGGCTTCGGCGCGGAGAAGAATCAGCTCTTCGTTGCGAATGATGGGAATTTTGTCCGTGGAAGTTTGGGTGATGGCGACTTGCAAATCCGTGGTGAGATTGTCAAAGGTCTCTGCTTCGGGGCGCTTGAACACTTTGGAGGAGAAACGCAAATCCCCCGGTTCCGCGTCAGCGCCAAATGAAGGATGGGCGTTTAATTTTACAAATGGCGCGGAAGTGGATTCAAAGATATCATTCAACTGATCCCCTAATCCCGTGCCATAAACGTGATAAACGCCTAACGACATTGGTGCGCCAACATCCAAAAAAGACTCCTTCAGCGCGGCAAGGGCGTCATCCCATTTTCCCTGGTAAACAGCGACGCGCGCCCTGATTGCCCGGTTAAACTTTAAAAAATCCGCCGGTGTGTTAAATCCGTCAAAACCGGAAGAGAGCGTAAAGGAGAATGAAGCACCGGCATTCCTTAAATCGGAAGCACCTTCATCAAGCATGCTTTCAATAAAATTAAAAGAAGCATCTTTTGCTGAGAATGGCGCAAAATTTCCGGAAAAATCCAACTGAATGCCGTTGTCATTGGTCAAATTCAGGTTTAGCAAAAGCTGGTACGCCATGATGGTTTTGGCAAATCCATTGGCGCCGGCCTGTTCAGCGCCGGACAATTCGGCGGTTGCCTTATCCAATAGAAACCGGCAATCCTTGACGGTTTGATAACGGCCGCCCCACGGTCTGTTCAGCAAAAAACCGCCGGGGTCGGGAGTGTTGAATAACAACTCACCGGTATAACGCGGGTCCGCCGGTTCAAAATAATAGGCTTCTCGCCCGACAATGGACACGACGCGCAAGTAAATTGCCAAATTCGTGCGCATGCCGGCTTCGATGCCGGTGACAAGGCTTGAGACGGGAACGTCTTCAACAACCGGGGCATTGGGATTGGGGAAATCCAATGTTTCGCAACCGTTGAAGAGGGCCAGCGCGCCTGCCAAAATGAACAGAAAGATCAGTCTCTCTGTCAATCTTTTGAGATGATTTTCTTTATGTTTCATTTTCTTTTCCTTTCTGTTGATTATAATCCAAAAGACACGTTAAAGTAGAAACTTCGGGACGAGGGAAATGGCAGTGTATCCACCGCGCGACCGACGGCCACATCACCGAACTGGCTCACTTCCGGATCATAACCGCTATAATCCGTGATCATCAAAAGGTTACGCCCCGAGAGGCCTAATTTTAAATAGCTGACCCAATTACCAAACCACCCCTGAACGGTTGAAGTCGGGACAGTATAATTGATGGTTGCCTCGCGCAGCTTCAGGAAGCTGCCGTCTTCGATGAATGGCGCGGTTGTGGTTCCCAATAGTTCCAAACGGGCGTCGCCCAATCGGTCGGAAGAGACCGTTGAAACGTCAACAACCGTGTTGGATGGTAAATTGAGCCCTTCCTTGGTTACAGGATCATCATAATCCGCGGTTGTCCCGCCAAGGTCTGTCAATAGTTTTCCTAAATTAATGACGTCGCCGCCCTGCCGCCAATCCCATAGCGCGGAAATTTCAAAATTGCCAACATTGAAGGTGTTACTCCAGCCAATTTGAAAATCCGGGTTCGCATCTCCCAACACAATGGTTTTACCATTGGCATCCACATCCGAACCGATAATTGCCGTTGGTGAAAATCCTTGTTCGATCCGAAAAGTGCCCAAAAATGTGGCAAATCCACCCTGGTTAAACGGATCAATCGTCAGTTTGTCAACTTCCGATTCAGCGGTTGAAAAATTCACCCGGGAGGTCCAGTTGAATCCATGGCCTTTTAACACGGTAGCGCCTAAAGACGCCTCAAAGCCCTGTGTTGTCATTTCGCCGCCATTTACAAACTGAGATGTGAAACCGGAGGAAATCGGCAAATCCTGCTGCAAGAGTAGATTGGTTATCTTCTGATTATAAAAAGTTAATTCCAATGTCGCATCGCCGTGAAATAATGAGGCGTCGATTCCGATTTCCAACTCCTTGGTTCTTTCCGGTTCAATATCAGGCGTACCTTTAATCGATCCGGGCAAAACACCGCCGCGGTTGCCAATATTTGCCGGAATCAGCGCGTCAAATTTCGCGAATGACGGCGGCAGGTTACCGGTGGCGCCAAAAGCTGCGCGAACTTTTAATTCCGGCATAAATTCGGAACTAAAAAAATCTAATTGGGAAAGCCTGAGCGAACCGGCAACTTTCGGGAAGAGGAAGAATTTACCGGTATCCCCATTTGTGCTGCTTTGATCGCCGCGCAAGCCGCCGGTCAAAAAGACTTTATCCTGGATATTGATTTCTTCCTGAACAAAAAAACCGCGCTCCCGCTGAATCCGGCGGGTTTGGAAGGCGTCCACGGCCGCGGCCTGATCTATATTGCTTTGCGTCGGGGTAATCCCTTTTGCCGATATCAGGCTGTTGTTCAAATTCGCATTTTCGAATTGCAGGCCAGCCTGCGTGGTGAACAACCAGTTAGATGCTGTATTAAGACTATGCACCAGGTTTAAATACAAGTTTGAATTGGTGCTTACGGTCTCTCCCAACAGCGATTTTCCGGGAAACTGGCTGGACGCTTCAAACTGCAGCTCCGGGGGAGAAACCACTCTGTTTTGCTGGTTGTAGAAATCGACGCCGCCCTGGGCAAGGAAATCCAGATTATGCCGGTTACCCCGGGAGAGATTAAATTTAAAATTTCCCGAAACCAGGACGCGGTTCACCAATTCATTGTTGGTGAGCAAATCCCGGGTCTGAATTTGATTTGACGGATTAAACAAATGGGCCGGGTAAACCGTTTCGCCATTCACCGTGGTGGGACGGATGTCAAAAAAACTGGGCGTAAAAGCATTTGAAAACCCCAACGTGGTGTTGGTGTTGTCATTCCCGGTGATGCTGCGGTCGGATTCGCTGCGCACATAATTTACCGCGAGATTGACATTTGCACGCTGGCTTAGTCTATGGTCGAGGTTGAATCGACCGGAAAATTTGTCATAACCGGAATTTTTAACAATGCCATTCTCGGTTCTCGCTAATCCGGAAACATAAAACCGGGTTCTTTCCGTACCGCCTCTTGCACTGACAGACGTTTCTGAAATAAAACCGTCTTCACCATACAGGACATCTTCGTAATCGATGAAGCGATTGGGATTCTCCTGGAATTTTAACACGCCTTGGTGTCCATATTTGGCAAATACCTGGGTCGTATCGGGAAACTTACGGGTTCCGATCTTATTGAGAATAGAATTGAAACCGCTTTGCTGTTTGACAGAAATCCGGGTTCGACCGGCTGTGCCTTTTTTGGTGGTAATAATCACAACCCCATTACTCGCCTTTGATCCGTAAACAGCCGCGGCGCTGGCGCCTTTCAGCACCTCGATGCTTTGAATGTCTTCGGGGTTTAGATCGGCAATACGATTGGTAGGCTGCCCCTGTGGCGTTGAACTGCCGGCCCCCGCCGCTTTTGAAACGATATCGATCCCTGATTGATTTGCGGCATTGTTAATCAGCACGCCATCGACAACATACAGCGGCTGGGTGGATCCCACGATGGTTGAAGTGCCGCGTAGATTCACATCAAACCCGCCGCCCGGCGCACCGGTATTTTGGGTAACGGTGATACCGGCAATTTTCCCGTTCAATGCGCTTTCAAGGGTTTGCGCTGGCGTCGGCACCAACTCTTCGGCGGAAATTGTTCCCACGGAATTTGCCAGGTTCTGACGTTTTACCGATGAAGCGAAACCGGTGACGACAACTTCCGATCCCTTTAACACGTCTTCTTCCAAGCGAATGACCATATTACTGGTGCTGGAAGCGACCGGCAGCTCTACCGATTTATAACCGACATAGTTGATGACCAATGTCGCCGAACCGGCATTGGCAACCTTTAACTCAAAATTGCCGTTAATATCACTCGTCGTGCCGATAAACGAGCCTTTCACCTGTATTTCCGCTCCCGGCAGCCCTTCGCCGCTTTCCTCCGAAATCACTTTTCCGGAGACCGTTAGCTCCTGGGCAAACACACTTGAAAACAAAAATACAGCAAGCATGAATGCTTTTAAAAAATAGCCAAATGCTGTATCCATACCATACCTCACCTGTTTAGATTAATAATATAAATTTAGCGGTTTAATCAATTTAGAGACGCTTTAGCGTTGTGAATATACGTTACCTGGTCCACTTCACTTATTTGTTTGGGGATAACCGGGGTATAAGACGAAGTAATCACCTTTTGTATAATCATTTTTGGTTTCAACAAAAACATTGACGAATATACCAAAACCTGCGCAAATAAAAAATATTTCCACCTAACTTTTTTTATTTTTTTGGATAGCTCGCTGAATTGGCGAAAAATAAATTCGTTTTTTTAAAGGTATTAACCATTTACACTAAACAGTGGTAATCCAACTTACAAAACACAGCGTCTTTTGGTCTGACGCTCATTAGCCGCATGCCATGCATAAAGTGACAATTATCATACCATTTGAAATTTCGGAAACGTTAAATTGTTGTTTATATTAAAATAATCGCAAAATCAATTCTTATAATGATTCCGAAAAGGGAATGAGTTTTCCCGGTAGATTGGGAAATACGAAGGGAAATTGCTTTTCATTAACTTTTTTAGTTCGTAGATGTGTAAGAATCATTACACGATAACAGTAATCGTATATTATATTTTTATTATATTCCGAAGGAGCGACCGCTGTATGAAATATTTTGCAATTCTCATATTTATCAGTTTGATTCTGTATGGATTAAGTTGTCAAAGCTCAACAAGCCCAAAAGAAGAATCGCCCACTGTAATCATCGATAATGGCGGCGGCAATAACGGTGGGGGTAATAACGGCGGTGGGAACAACGGCGGCGGAAATAATGGCGGGGGAAACAACGGCGGTGGGAACAACGGCGGCGGAAATAATAACGGACGAATATTACTTGTGGACCAAAAAAACAAGGAATGGGATATAACCCACGCAGTAGAAAACTATGGCTTCGTACCGGAAGATTTTCAATTTGGTATTGGACTTGGCATAATAAAGCCAATCTTTGATCCGGAATTTATCAGCTTTGGCGACCCTGGTTTTCCGGATGAGAATGAAACGTATTTAGTCCTGGGTTACACACAGGATAATGACGCGCGAGCATATCCAATCGCGGACATGAGCAGGCATGAGGTTGTAAACGATATTTATGGATCGACTCATCTGACCGTCGCTTACTGACCTCTTGTTCAATTGGCTGCCGTGTACAGCCGGGAGTTAGATGGGGATACCTTAACATTCGCCGCAAGCGGTTGGACATATAATTTTACTTTTGTTCTTGCTGACCATCAGACGGAGAGTCTTTGGTATCATCTTGAAGGAACCGAGGGCTTAACCTGCATCAGCGGCTTTTACGCCGACCGTTTTCTGCCGGAGGCAGGCGCGGTATTGACCCGATGGAACAACTGGTTCAGCGAGCATCCCGAGACCAAATATTGGAAAGCGGCGTTAGCGCCATGAATTTGGGGTTATTCTAAACCGTAGAAATAACGATCCTGGCTGCCAAAATAGATAACGCCATCGTAAATTAGCGGTGAACAGGAAATACTTCCCCCGGTTTTAAATTTCCAGCGTTCTTTCCCGGTTAAAGCATCTAAGCCATAAAAATAGCCATCTTTATTTCCAAAATAAACCATGCGACCGGCAACCGCTGATGGCCCAATAACTTCCGCGGATGTATCATACCGCCATATTTTTTTACCGGTAGCAAGCTCAACGGCATAAAAAGATTTGTCCCAACTGCCAAAAAACACCGTGTTTTGGCTAACCGACGGTGAAGAAGAGATGGCATAATCCGCTTTGAATTCCCATACATTATTCCCGCTTTTTGTGCTTAATGCATATAGGGTTCCATCCATATTTCCGATGAATAACAGTGTATCAGTAATTGCAGGCGATGACAAAAAGGGAAAATCGCTCAGATCACTTTTCCAAACTTCTTTTCCATCCGCTAAATTAATCGCGAAAATTTTGCCCGCATGGTTTGCCACATACCCGATACCGTCATCAATTGCAACAGTGGCATAAATTTTTTCCCCGGTATCAAAGCGCCAACGAACCTTGCCGTTTTGTGAATTCAAGGCATAAAATGCGCCATCCAGGCTGCCAACATAAACATCATTACCGACGACTTTTGGCGATGCGTAAACCCCTTTATCATATTCAAATGTGGTCATCCATTTTTGGGAATGATCTTTGACATCAAGGGCATAAAATTTTCCTTCCATTGTGCCAACATAAATAGAATTTTTATCTACTGCCGGAGTGCTATAAATGGTACCGTTTGCGTCAAATCGCCACCGTTCTTTTCCGTTAGGTGTAAGGCAAATCAAATCGCCGTTAGTCACACCAATCAAAAGATTCCCGTCGGCAAATACGGGAGAAGCAAAAATCCAATCCCGCGTTTTAATCTTTAAATTTGGGGTTGGAGGCGTCAAAAGGTCTTTTTGACTGGCAAAAGCGCCGGTATTTTTTAGGTCTCCCCGAAAAGCACCGCTCCGGGGATATTCTTTATGATCCAAAGCGCAGGCATTTAATAAACCCAAAAAGACGATCATTAAACTATTTTTTAACAAAATTGATCTGCGATTCATTGATTTACTACCTTTCCATTTACCACGAAATTTTTCCAAAAAAAATCCACCTGAAAAATTTAGAATATCATTCTCAGGTGGTAATTTGATCGGGTAAGTATTCCACGCGGGACTCATCAAATTTGGATTAAAATTGACCGAATAACAGGAGCTGGTCCCAACGGGGGTCGTAAACCTCGCCACGTAATGTAGAACTCATGAGCTTATAATCACCAAAGCCCGTATTGTCCACAAATAAAAATTTGGAACCGCCTTCAATGTCCTGGTAAAACCAAATAATATACGGACGGTTATCCCGGTTGCTGGGTTTCCGGTCAATTTGGTCCGGCTCACCATATTTGACGTACACTCTACCGCGATCAGTTTGCCAGCCCTGCAAGTTGGCAAAAGTATAATATTGATTTGCATGATCGACTCTGTCAAAATATTCAGCCGCTAATCCCACCCCTTCTTGTTCACGTTCATGCCAAAATTTAAACATGAAGAAGCGCTTACTCTCTACATCATCAAGGGCGCTATAAATCTGAATTTCATTTTTTGTCGCAATATACCTGGACTGGGCAAATTTTTGATCCACGTCCTGTTCCGGCATATTTAAATATTCACTTTTAGAAAACCGGGCCATCAAATCTTTTGTTGATTCAACTTTGTCGGGGTCCATTACATAAAAATTGTTTCGTGTGTAAACCGAATAATTTGAAACCGGGTCGGATGCGGCAAAAACAATTGTATATAAACCATTGTCGAACTTGGATACGTTAAACGCTCCGACCTCGACTAACGATTCATGCGCTCTTTGTTTGCTATAGCGTTTTTGTGCAACAACTTCGCCTTTTGTGTTGGCAATGGCGATCTCGATATTTACTTCATCTTCAGGATTTTCAGCATCTACATTATAAAGTTCAATATAATAAAACAAATTGGGGGTTTTGGGTCCGAACATATTCATGGGATTCGGGAATACTTCCAGGGTGTTTTTGTAAAATAATCCCTTTTTGTTTTGTGAGCCGCTGATGATGTTGGAGCATAACTCAATATCACTTATAGAAATTTTATTTTTTTCAAATGCAGGGGTTGAAAAGGCCTCACTTAATGAATCCAGCCGCTGTTTTTTTTCTGCGTCAAGGCGAACCATCTTAATTACGTATTTTCCGGTGGGCAGCACGGTTTTAATTAAACTGCCCTTGACATGTGCCGCACTTAGCTGATCTGCATCATCTCTGTTTAGAGATATCTTAAATTCATCTTTTGCCAGTAGGGAATCTGTTTGGGTATCGGTTAATTGAAACTCCAGCCAGTTTTCCATAGAGTTCTTGTCCACATTTTTGCTCATATAAAGCAAATAATAAATCTCAAGATAGGTATTTTTCTCATCATAGCGAAAGCGAGCAAAATCCAAAAACATCCGAATGTTATCAGATGTGTCAGGACTTGCAAACGCAGTCGCACCCGTCAAAAAAAATAGACCAAGCAATAGAATTGTAATACTTTTCATTCAATAGCTCCAAATTTACGACTTTAACTACATATTTAACTAAATCTATAAAATTTCGACGGCGAAAGAAAACAGATATTTTTTCAATTTTAATTGTGTAGAAAAGTTTCATTATAACAAAGAAAAAGGCCAGTCTAAACCGACCGGCCCTTTTCAAAGAATTTACATCTGTAACAAATCCGGTTTAAAAACCAATGGTCAGCGAGAACATGTTGTTTCCATCGAAATACTGAGAATCGCGGAACGCATAGTCGAAGGACAGGTCTGTGCCGCCAAGTGCATAATGCAGACCAACCCCCAGCGTAAAGCGGTAAAGCTGGTCATCAGAAGCCAAGCCGTCCGTGACCAGATATCCGCCACGCAGTGCAATTAGATCCGAGTAGGCATATTCCGCTCCGAATTTGAAATTATCATTTCCGAAGTTGTTATTTTCAAAATTACCGTTGAAAATAATTGCATTATCTTCATTGATATTCCGTTGATAACCAACACCTAATTCCACCGATGCCGGTAATTGAGCCGTTGCCGTGGGGCGCTCACGGAATTGCGTGGTACCATTGGGATCAACTTGCTGTGTCAGAAAAGCCGATCCCCCATAATTCAGGTTAGTACCGATGTTCTTAACAACCAATCCCATGGAGATGCCGTCGAGACCGCCGAGGTTATGATACTGAATACCAATATCAAAAGCAACGGCGGAAGCACTGGCGCGCGGCACGCTTTCACTGATGAATTTACCGGTTACCCCGACCTGGATCACATCCGTTAATTGGCGGGAATAGGTCAATGCACCGGTGACAAATGTCGGTGAAAAGGTTGCGCCGGAAGCGCCTTCGATATCGTCGAGGGTGGTCTCCGCGATATCACCAACGTCAAACGATTTGATGCTGACGCCGATCATACCTAATTTTCCGGCTTTTAAACCCAACGCAAGATAATTGACATCAATGTCGTTGAAGATTTGCATGGTCGAAAAAACGCCGGCAGCCGTGGAATTCATTTTCGAGAGACCGGCGGGGTTCCAATAGATCGCGTCCAAACCCGACGAAAAAGCCACATTTGAGCCGCCCATTGCCAAGTCGCGAGCGCCAACCGGAACCAGTAGCTGCTCACCGCCTGCGGTTCCGGTTCGTGCCGGGTCACCACCGTAAACCGGCGATAATCCAAGAAAAAGCACCAGGGAAGCAAAGGCGATTGCCCAGATTATTTTTGTGTATTTCATTATTTACTCCTCTTAATATTATCCTAATCTTAACAATTCAATTGTTTGTGCCTTAAAAGCCACCCGTTTAGAAGAATTCCAATATTTCTTCACCTTGCACGATGAACAGCTTTACTACTTTTTCCAAGTTCAATTTCGGCATGTCGATGTGGGCAATATATAACCCACTGGCGACCGGCAAAGTTGCTTCATTACGCAGATCCCAACGTAGGAATTGATCCCCGGAGTTCTTTTCGAGTTTGCGTACCTGGACTCCGGAGAGCGTAAAGATGCGTATTGTTGCTTCTTGCGGTAGGTGAGAGAAGGTCACAAAACGTTCAAAACGGTTTTGCTCTTCCCGGTTCGATGCGTAATAGGGATTCGGAAAAACATTGATTTTTCCAACAGCGTCTTTTGTCTCGGCGATGTCGCCGATAACCGCGGCCTGGGATGAAAAGGTATAAGAATCCGCGCTTGTATTGGGCAGGTTTGCGAAAATATCCATGGTGAATGGCGCCAACAGATACCCGCGAGAACCACGTGCTTGCGGCCAGATTGCATAAAGCACATCGGCGGCCGGCGCCCAGTTATTGTCATCGTAATCCACGCCTTCATTGTAATCGCTCTTATGGATGAAGATATATTCACGACCACCCAGGTCTGCAAAGCTGCTACCATTCCATCCCATATCCCAGATCATGTTGGCGTGTGCGCTGTTTCCAGCAGAGGCATTTTCATCTTCCACATAGGAAACATTCAAACGGCGGGGCGCTTCCGGGTTGGTGACATCCCATGCCGAGAATGGTAATTCTCCGATACCGGAGGCGGGATAGCCCAAATCACGGCGATAGGTTTGTCCTTTGCCGACGAAGCCGTTGGCATCCACATCCGCTTGATCCTGGAAAACCAAGTGCACAGGGACCAGATCCGACGGTCCGAGTTCGGAACCAAAGAAGTTGGCGCCAATATCCAAACCGCCAAAGAACTCCTGACCGCCCCAGTCAACACCGGAAACCCAACGGTTACCGTCATAATCCCATCCGGCTAAACCGGCGGCTTTCGGCCCGGCCACTCGCACAACCAGTCCTTCGGTGACGGCGTAATCAAGGTCGCCGGCCAGGTTGGTTTGGTTGCTTAGCAAGGTCTTTCCGGTGGTGGTATTCACCAGGTTCCAGGTATGCCAGACGCCTAATGTATCCCCAGTTTCATCGATGTTAAATTGATTTTCTTCATTAAACTCCACGCGATAGGAGCCGCCGGTGAGTTTACTCGGGTCAACCACTTCAACCACCGTGCTTCCGGTGCTGCCCCCCACCTTGGTGACTTCAATCACATCACCCGGGCTGTTCGAGTAAACGTCTCCTGGCTTGGGAGGCTGCGCCACAATCGTGATCACTTCCAACGCACTTTCCAAAGCGGCTTCGGGAACGTCTGTGTCCACAATGCCGTCTTTGTTTTCGTCTTTGGCGTTGTATGCCGTCACGGCAAAGTAGTAGGTGTTGCCGGCAAAAATCGGTCGATCGTTAATGGCGTCTTTTTCGATGGTAATAAAGCGTTGGATACCTGTATTGGCGCCAACCTGAACCGGCACGTTTACGATGTCGCCGAATTCCGGGAGGAATTGATCGGCGCGAATTTGTCCGATGGTATTATTTTTGTCAAAGGTGGCAATTTTTACCGCTTGCGATTTGGTTGCGCTCGCATTCGGTAATTGATAAATATTGTATCCTTCAAAATTAAACCCTAAGAGTGGGTCGTCTGCCTCGGTGGCGCTCACCTGGGATGTGTTGGCGCCCCAGTTCAAAATAATTTTATCTGCCAACGGGGTTGCCTGAACGTCCGGGCCGGGCGGGGGCGACGGGATGCCCTGGAAGCTTTTGTTGAAAATAAACTGGGCAAAGTCGTCATTCAGTTTTAACTGAGCCACCGCATTGCGGTTGTTGCCGCCATTTTGCGCCACAATACCGCCGATGACTGCCACAACAACTTCCTGCACATCGCCATCTTCCATGGTAAACGGACCAGACGCCAATGCCAAACGCCGGTCGCCCGGGGGCAGGTTGTCGCCGAATGCGTCGATGTCGCCGGTTTGCGCGACGGGATCACCGCCAACCGGGAACTTCGTCGGTTTACCCCGATCCATTCCAAAACCGGCAAAGTATGGCGTTGGGTTGTTAATATCCGGGGTCGGTGTAAAACCATTCAGCAGGTTATACCATTCCAAAGTGCCGTCATAATCTCCTAAAGCCGGGTCGCTGATGGGACTGCCGGCGGCAAAGTAACCAAAAGAAGTTAATGGGAGGTTCACTTTTCCCTGGACAACCTTCAGGTCGAATAAACCGGAATCCTGATCATCCGGGATGCCGTTTTGATTCAGATCCTGCCCGGGTAAGCCATCTACCAGCGGCCCCTGAAAGAAGTCATAACCCGCTGACGCCGGGGGCAGGCCAAATGCTTCAAAATCACCGTCGGTCAGGGCGCCGGAATAAGCAAAACCGAGACTACGTTCTTTATCGTTACCGACTAAATCGTCAGTGTAAACACCAACGTCAGGGTCGCTCCATTGCGCAACAAACATGGAGTCAATCCTGAATCCTGATTTATTGATCAACCGATAACGCTTGAAGAACAACTGCCCCAGGGTTGCGCCCGGCTGGTTATAAGACCATGCCGTGACCTGTAGTTCCATGCCAATCGGCGGCGATCCATAAAGGTCTGCTACAGCGCCGTCATTCAAGTCATTGGCAACAAACCAGATGACCTGGTCGGCGCCGGCAATGCCCGGGGTGCCGTCTTCGTTGGTCGGCGCGCCCAGGTCGGTGGGCCAGTTATTCCAGGAGAACGCATAATCGTCGATGACCTGCTGCTGCATTTCATTGGTCACGTTCGCCGCGCTGACGCCATTTAGCTCGGCGGCGTCGTTAATTACGGTCGCCTGGCCAACTTCTAATGATTCCCAGTCTTTGCGAATCCGAAAGATAAAAGCATCATCAGCATTGGATGCTACCGGGGCTGTCGATGCCGTACCGGGGGTAACGATGTGCCCGGGGGTCGTCCCAATCACATAGGTTTGACCGCCCACTCGCAACTTTGGTGCATCGGGGTTACGGGTGTCGTTGACAAAACCGCCCCAGATAAAGCCATCCTGAAAAATAACCGTTGCAGTGCCGCGGGGATAAGTGCCGCCGGAACCGCCGGTTAAGGGACTGCGACCGGACCAACCGTCACGACGCATCCAGTAGGACCAGTTCGAGAGGTTCGAGAGGGTTTGCACCGGACCATTCTGTGCGGTTTTGTATAATGTTTGTCCTTTGAAACCGGGCGGCTCTTTGGCGAAACCCACGCCCGCCATCACGAACCAAAGCATTCCCGATAATAGGATGATGAGAATTTTATTCATTATTTTGCTCCTTAAAAGTAATTTACTTGAACACATCAAATACTACTCGTTTAATAATTTAACTTGAGACCAAAGAAAATCTGACGGGGATGACCCCACAGTTGTAAGCCAAGCTGATCCCAATAAGCCTGTCCGTTATCAATATTAATTGCTTTGTAAACATCCAGGTATTCTTCGCCGTTCGCGTTTACAAACGCATTGCGTTGGGGGACGTTTTCATTAAAAATGAATCCATCGTCTTCCGCGTTACCCGTGGCATTATAAACATTGATTACATTACGGGTGTTAAACAGGTTGTTCACCCGCATAT
>CAYVDX010000003.1:15279-19287 GCA_964450485.1 uncultured Calditrichaceae bacterium | reverse complement strand
CGCAATTCCGGCAACGTTTTTTGGGCGAGCAACGGCGAAACGCCCATCGCGAACACCATTACGGCAAGCATATTTTGCACACATTTTTTCAGGATCGCCTCCGCTAAAAATAAACGTTCACGCGAAATTTACAACAGCCGGGCCGGTGATTACAAGCATTCCGTAAAACCATTACTCATACCTTTCCCATCTCAAATTCAATTTGCCAAATTTCCCCGGTTTGCGTATTATTGACCTTGCGAAATCATCACAATGCAAACCCCGGAGGAATCTCTCATGCGCGTTCAGCGATATTTTTGGATCAGTTGTATTTGTGCAGCGAACAATCAGGAAACCGTTAAAACGGTTACTCCAAGTCGATATGTTTTCATTAACACCGGGATTAATCCCGGTGTTAATAAGAAATGTAAATGCTCGATAGCCGTTTCAACGGCTTTAAAACTATTACGCCGCATAAGTACGATCTTTTTTACACTGTTTTTTACGTCAACGGCTGTTTTCTCTCAATCGTCGTCAACATCTGCGGCAAAACCGGCGTTGACGGTTGCGAAAATTATGCAAAATCCGCTGCAATCCGTCGGCAGCCTGCCCGGTGAAGAAATCTTTTGGTCGGATGACGGCAAGGATGTCTATTTTATGTGGAATCCCGAGCACGCGGCGAGCGATTCGCTGTACGTGGTTTCCCGAAACGGCGGCGCGCCGCGCAAGCTTTCCCCGGCCGAGCGGCTGAGATTGCCCGCTTCCGGCGGCGATTACAACAAAGCGCGCACGCGAAAGGTTTATCAAAAAAATGGCGATATTTTTCTGCTGAATATCAAAACAGGAAGAGTGCGTCAACTGTTGAATGCATTGGCAGATGAAGGCAATCCCCGGTTTACCGCTGATGAAAAATCCATTACGTTTATTCGTGGTAACAACTTGTTTTTGATGAATTTGAAGGACGGAAATATCCGGCAGGTTACCGATTTTCGCAACGGGAAAAAACCCGTGGAAGACGAAACGCCCGCAAACGCCAGCGACCAATGGCTGAAGCGCCAGGAGCGCCAGTTGATGGAAATTTTGCGCCAACGGCTGGAGCGCGAGGCATTGGCAAAAAAACGCCGGGAAGCAAATTCGCCGCCGGGGCCGCTGAAAATTTATCTTGACAAAAAGCGCGTGGAAGCGCAACAACTCAGCCCTGACCAACGCTATGTGACGTATCGGCTGGTCACCCCGGGGGATGATGAAGCTGTCGAAGTGCCAAATTACGTCACGGAAACCGGGTACACGGACATGATCAAAACCCGCGCCAACGTGGGCAGCCCGCACGATCAATACGAGTTTGGCATTTACGACATCCGCCGCGATACGACGTATTTGGCAAATGTGGATGACATTCCGGGAATTCGCGACACTTTTGAATTTCCCCAGGATACCGGCGCGACAACGCCAAACGTGGGGGATAATGACATTCGCCCGAAAAATTCCGAAAAAGAATCCGGGAAAAAACCGGCGGCGCGGAATGCAAAATTTTTCGGCCCGTATTGGTCGGATGACGGCAAACACGCCATGCTGGTCGCACGCGCGATTGACAACAAAGATCGCTGGATTTTGCTGCTGAACCCGGAAACCGGCGGTCTGAAAACCCTCGATCGCCAGCATGACGACGCCTGGATCGGCGGGCCGGGCATTACCGGCTGGGCGGCGTACGAGCCGGGCAACGTCGGTTGGATGCCGGATAGCAGACGAGTTTGGTTTCATTCCGAGGAGAGCGGCTACTCGCATCTCTACGCCGTGGACGTGGTTTCCGGCAGAAAAACCGCGCTCACCGGCGGCAACTTTGAAGTGCACGACGCGAAGATTTCCCGCGATAAAAAGCACTGGTATCTCACCACAAACGAGGCGCACCCGGGCGAGCGGCAATGGTATCGCATGGCGTTGAATGGCGGAAAACGCATCAAAATCACCACGCTGCCGGGGAATCACCAGGCGCATCTTTCACCGGATGAAAAGATGCTGGCGATTCGCTATTCCTACAGCAACAAACCCTGGCAGCTTTATTTAATGCCCAACAAACCCGGGGCGCGGATGCGGCAAATCACTGACAATCTCAGCGCGAATTTCAAGGCGTATCCCTGGCGCGCGCCGGAATTGACGACTTTTACCGCCCGGGACGGCGCGACGGTTTATGCGCGGCTGTATCGCCCGGAAAGCCCGGAAAAACAAGGGCCGGCGGTGATTTTTGTGCACGGCGCCGGCTATTTGCAAAACGCCCACAAATGGTGGAGCGGCTATTTTCGCGAATACATGTTTCACAATTTATTGGCCGATCGCGGCTACACCGTGCTGGACATCGACTACCGCGCCAGCAAAGGCTACGGGCGCGATTGGCGCACCGCGATTTACCGGCGCATGGGCGGCAAGGATCTCGACGACCAGGTGGACGGCGCATCCTTTTTGACGGAAAAATACGACGTTGATCCCGGGCGGATCGGCATTTACGGCGGCTCGTACGGCGGGTTTATCACGTTTATGGCGCTGTTCACCCAGCCGGAGGTGTTTGCCTGCGGCGCGGCCCTGCGGCCGGTCAGCGATTGGGCGCATTACAATCATCCCTACACGGTCAACATTCTCAACGAACCGCAGTCAGACAGCCTCGCTTATGTGCGCAGTTCGCCGATTTATTTTGCCGAAGGCTTGCGCAAACCGCTGCTGATCTGCTCCGGCATGGTCGATACCAACGTGCCATTTCAGGATGTGGTGCGGCTGTCACAGCGGCTGATTGAATTGGGAAAAGAGAATTGGGAAGTAGCGTTTTATCCCATGGAAAACCACGGTTTTAAGGAACCGAGCAGTTGGACCGATGAGTACCGGCGGATTTTTAAGCTGTTTGAGGAGAATTTGAAGTGATTCCTGATTGCAGACTTTAGTCTGCAATAAAAAACGAAAGGCGAAAAGTGAATAGCGAATAGCGCAAACTAAAAAAGGGGAATCAAAACCGGGATTTTGAAATTTTAAGAAATCAAAAAAGAAGTCGATTAAAACCTTGATATAGAAAAATTTTAAACATTTTTTATCAAGCAAGGGATGGCGAAATTGCGTTCAAAAAACAGATCAAAAATGATGCCCTATTTATTATTTTTATTGATAATAGCGACTGTTCCATTTATTGTAAACTGGTTGGTGCCCCGAATGGTTTATCCGGCGCCGTCCGTTGCCGTCGGAAACCCGCCGGACGGTTTGCAGGAAGTAAAATTTTCGCAGCCGGCCGGCAGCGATGTTTACGGCTGGCTTTATCGAAAACCGGCGGCAACCGATTCCACGCCGGTTGTGCTGTTTTTGCATGGGAATGGTGAAAATCTGCAAACCATGAATTTGGGTGGATTATTCGAAGCATTTCAGCACCTCGATGTGCATTATTTGGCGCTGGATTATCCCGGCTACGGCAAATCCGGCGGAAAATCTTCCGAAAGCAGCATTTTGGAAGCAGGCAATCGCGCATTTGACTGGCTGACAGCGCAATTCCCCAAAAATCCCAGGGTGATTTTCGGCTGGTCATTGGGCGCGGGAGCGGCGTTTCAAATTGCCGTTCAACGGCAGCCCGAAGGACTGGTTGTGTTCAGCCCCTGGAGCAGTTTGCCGGAGGCCGCGGCCGCACATTATCCGGAATGGCTGGTGGGATTGGCGCTGAAAGAAAAATATAATTCCGTGGAAGCGGCACAGCAGATTCATTGCCCAACGCTCATTATTCATGGCGAAACGGACGCCATTATTCCCGTTTCTCAAAGTGAAAAAATCGCGGCCAGCCTGCGCGGCACGGTGCGCTACATGCGCATGACCGACGCCGGTCACAACGATTTGTTCGCGCAGGAAGAAGTCTGGCAGCAATTGTATCATTTTTTGCACAATTTTACCCGCGCCGATTATGGAAAACCTCCGGCCGATGCGGAGTTTCAGCAAATGGATGAGTGAGCTCAGCTTTCAGCGGTCAGCTTTCGGCTTTCAGCTTTCAGCTTTCAGCGGTCAGCT
>CAYVDX010000003.1:0-15179 GCA_964450485.1 uncultured Calditrichaceae bacterium | reverse complement strand
GTCAGCTTTCGGCTTTCAGCTTTCAGCTTTCAGCGGTCAGCTTTCGGCTTTCAGCGGTCAGCAGCAATTTCATCACGCCCCACGCCCCACGAATCACGCCCCACGAATCACGAATCACGCTTCTCATCACCAACACAAAACCAGTTTAAAGTTTCAAATTTCAATTACCCCGGATTCCGGCAATTTTCCCATCTTTCCAAAATCGTTTGACATTTTGCCTCGCAGGTGTTACGTTTTTCCTACAGAATCATCATAAACCTTGCGGACAAGCGAAAAAAGGAGCGATTGTGGCAAAATCTTTCTTCCAACGCATCAAAATTCCCCATGTTTTTGTGCTGCTCACCGGCGTAATTCTGGTGATCAGTCTTCTCACTTACATTATCCCCTCCGGCGAATACCAACGCACCCAAAAAACCGTTGGTTCGTTAACGCGTACCGTGGTCATACCGGGCACTTTTGAAAAAATCCCCAAAAATTATTCCCTCAGAGGCCTGCTTTTTGGCGTTGAAGCCGACGGCAAAGCCAGCCCGGTCAGCCTGGAAGGTTTTCTAAGCTCGATCCCGCGCGGGATGGAGCAAACCGCGGATATTATCTTTTTTATCTTCATCATCGGCGGGGTGTTCGGCATTTTGCAGCGCACCGGAATGATCATCGCGGTGCTGCAAAAACTGCTGCATTTTTTTCGCGATTCCGCCGCGCTGCTGACCATCGTTTTGATGACCGCCATTGCCATCGGCGGCTCGACCCTGGGAATGGGCGAGGAATTCATCCCGTTGGTGCCGATTTTTCTGATCGTTTCCAAGGAGATGGGTTACGACCGCATTTACGGACTGGCCCTGGTGATGTTAGCCGCGGACATGGGATTTGCCGCCGCCACAACCAACCCATTCACCGTGCAAATTGCCCAGGGAATTGCCGAGTTGCCCTTGTTAAACGACCTGACATTTCGGTCCATTTTCTTTATCTGCATCATGCTTTTAACCGTGCTTTACGTGCTGCGTTACGGCGCGAAAATTCGCCAGGACCCTGCCAATTCCATCATGCCTGATGATGATTTTGACATGTCCCATCACGACTTCACCGAAACGCCGCTGACCCGTTCTCACGTTCTTACCTTGATTGCCAGCATTGCCATTTTTGCGTTTATATTATACGCCGTACAGGCGATGGGCTGGTGGCTTTCAGAAATGGCCGGCGGCTTTTTGCTGATGGGGATTGTGGCAATGATTATTTGTCGCCTGCCGCTTGATGAAGCCACCGATGCGTTTGTCAAAGGCATGGAAGAAATGGTGGTTGCCGCGTTGGTGGTGGGATTTGCCCGGGGCATCCAGGTTGTGCTAAACGACGCAAAAGTGCTGGATACGGTAATTTTTTCGGCGGCCGGCGTGTTGCAACATTTTCCAAATTACGTCGCCGCCGAAGGAATGCTGGTGTTTCAAACAATCCTCAACTTTTTCATTCCATCCGGCTCCGGCCAGGCGGCGGTCACCATGCCGCTGATGGCCCCGCTGGCAGATGTGCTTGGCCTCACCCGGCAAGCCGCGGTGTTTGCCTTCACCTGCGGCGACGGGTTTTCCAACACCATTATTCCCACCTCCGGCGTACTGATGGCCATGCTTGCCCTGGCAAAAATCCCTTACGAAAAATGGGTGCAATTTGTGCTGCCGCTTTTTTTACAACTAATGGCGCTCAGCGCGATATTTTTATTGATCTCGGTGCTCTTCCCGGTCGTGTGGACGTGGTGAGCTTTTTTAATCAAAAAATGGAGGTTTACATTGCATAAAGGAATCATCAGTTTTGTCATCTTTACCCTGTTTTTTTCTAATCTTTCAGCCCAGGGCTGGCAATTTCACACCGTGGGAAATGGCGTAAAACCGGCGCTCGATTTGGAATCGAATGGGAATCCGCAAATCAGTTTCATGCTGGAAGATCACAACGGATTTGTGAAACATGCGATTTGGGATTCCGTGCTTTCCGCTTTTCTGGTAACCACCGTCGCAACCGGGTATTTTTACGGTCCGTTGGATTTAGCGATCGACCTAAACGACACACCTCACATCAATTATCACAACCATACCTTTGAGGACCAGGTTCATTCTTATTTAAATGCTTCAACCTGGGTAAATGACCGGATTCAAAATCCCGGGCACGACGGGTGGGATAATCATATCGTTATTGATGCAAACAATCATCCGCGCACCAGTTCGGTGGATCCCGCCGATTTTAACGGAGACGGCGTGGAATACGCCGTTTTTGACGGGAGCAACTGGCAGGTTGAAGCCATTGGTTCCGCAAAAATTGAGTATGCGAACGCGACCTCACTCGCGGTTGACCAACAGGGCGCTCCGCATATCACCTATTACAACAATGTTACTCGTCAGTTAAAATATGCGAAAAAAATCGCCGGGACCTGGCAGATTACCACGATTGACAGCATGGGAGACGCCGGGCGTTTTTCCTCGCTATGCCTCGATGCCGCCGACATTCCTCACATTAGCTATTACCAACACCTGGGCGACAGCGCGGGCATTGTAAAATATGCCCGCAAGAATGGCAGCGGATGGGATATTTCTCATATCGATACCTTGCACAATGTGTATATCGGTTTTGCCGGCGCGCGAAATATGACCTCGCTGGCATTGGACGCGCAGGGCAATCCGCATGTCAGCTATGGCGATGAAAAAGTGCTCAAACTTGCCAAATGGGATGGCGTCTTGTGGAGAAGGGAAACCGTGCTGGATGTATCGACGACGCCCATAATTTTGGGTCAACTGACCTCCTTAAAATTAGACCAAAAGTCGGATCCGCATATTGCCTATTATGAAGTGACGAACAAATCGCCATTGACCGGCGTTGTAAAATATGCCACGCGCAAAACCGTAACCGCCATCGAAGAACCGCCTGGGACCCTTCCGCAAAAGTTTGAATTATTCCAAAATTTCCCAAACCCGTTTAACCCATCGACAACCATCACCTATCGCGTTGCGACGCCGTCGAAAATTGTGCTGAAAATTTTTGACACGCTCGGCAACGAAGTGAAAACCCTCGTCAATCGCGTGCAGGCTTCCGGGATTAAACGCGTTGTTTGGGATGGAAAAAACAGCAGCGGAAGCGATGTTGGCTCGGGTATTTTTATCTATCGCCTGACGGTAAATCGGCGCAGCGATAGTAAAAAAATGGTGCTGTTAAGATGAAACGCATTCTTTTAAATCGTTTACAATTGGAGAAACACATTGGATTACGCGCTCAAAAATCATCACCGGCTCATCCTCATCCCGCTCATTTTTTTTTTGCAGATACTTACAAATAGCGCCGTTGCCCAGTCCGCCCGTATTTTTTTAGATGGCGAATTTTCCGATTGGAGCGCGCTCACCGCGATCCACAGCGATCCGCCCGGCGACAACAACGGCGGTGTTGATTTCGGAAAATTATGGGCAGCCAATGATGCGGAAATGCTCTATTTGCGGATCGAGTTGGGCGCGGCGCTGAATATGCAGAGCGGCAACGCGATTGTGATTTACATCGACAGCGACGCCAACGCGGCAACCGGTTTGCCCGTCGAAGGGATCGGCGCGGAACTGGAATGGCAATTCGGCAACCGAAGCGGCCGTTTTTTTCACAACGGCGGGGAAATTTCCGTTAATCATTTTCCCCTCGGATTGGTCACCGCGCCCACGGTTTCTTCCGGCGAATTCGAGATTTCGCTGGCGCGCGACGCCCGGCCGGACGGGCAAAACTTGTTGTTTACCGGCAATGAAATTAACATCGTTTTTAAAGATTTGAACAGCGGCGATGTGCTGCCAAACAACAGCGGCGGCGTCACTTACGCATTTTCGAATGACGCCCTGCCCCCGCTGGATTTCCCGGCAATCGCGAAACAACATCCCACCGGCATTCGCTTTTTGAGCTATAATGTTGAAGTGAACGGGCTGTTTGATCCGGTGCGACAGGCGGGAATGGCGCGGATGATTCATGCCATTCAACCGGAAATCATCGGTTTTCAGGAAATCTATCAGTTCAGCGCGGATGACACTAAAAACGAGATGGAAAACATTCTACCGTCCGGCGGATCGCAGCAATGGTTTTCCGCCAAACAGGGACCGGATATCATCGCGGTGAGCCGCTATCCCATTTTGCAATCCTTCGGCATTCAGGGCAGCAACGGCAGCGTTGGCAACGGCGCATTTTTGATCGATCTTCGCCCGCAAGTTGACAGCGACTTGCTGTTCATCGCAGCGCACACGCCCTGTTGCGGCAATGACGCCGGACGGCAGCAGGAAATCGACGCGATTATGGCATTTATCCGTGACGCCAAAGCGCCGGGCGGCAGCTTGACCCTCGCCGCCGGAACGCCGATTGTCATTGTCGGGGATATGAATTTGGTCGGCGACGCCCAACAGCTTCGCACCCTGCGAACCGGCGAAATCATCAATACCGGCGCGTGGGGACAGCCATTTTCGCCCGATTGGGATGGCACGGATTTCGCCGATCTTCTCCCTCGCCATCTCACATCCAGCCAGTTTTTCACCTGGTTTAGCCCCTCCAGTTCCTTCAGCCCCGGGCGGCTGGACTTTCTCGTTTTCAGCGACGCCGTCACCGATGTGCTGAAAAGTTTCGTGCTGTTCACCCGCGCCTTGCCGCCGGATACGCTGGCCGCCTACAATTTACAGCCGTTAGATGACGCCTCGTCCGATCACCTGCCGCTGGTGGCAGATTTGCAGTTCTCCCCGTTAACCGGCGTTTCAACGCCGCTTGAAATCATCCCGGATAATTTCGTGTTGCATCAGAATTATCCAAACCCATTCAATCCAACAACGGTGATTGCCTTTGAGATACCGAATTCGGCCGTGACCAAACTCAATATTTATAATTTGTTAGGAATGAAAATCCGCACACTGCTCAACCAAGAGATTTGCGCGGGTGCCCACACGTTAAATTGGAATGGCAGAAATGACGCCGACCAGCCGGTGGCTTCAGGCGTGTATCTCTATCGCCTGGAAACAACGGGTTTTCAACAAACCAAAAAAATGTTTTTGATGCGATAATTTCTCAACATTCTCGAAAAATCAAACCCAGGGGCGTCGGAACGAAGTTTAGACTTGTTGTTCGATGTAGTGGGGTTTATATTTATTCCATCTTTGAAAATGATCATTTAGAAATATGGGAAGCAGGCATTTGTTTTCCATGTTAATTAACCGGATATCGCAATAGACAGACAAATTTTCCAGTGGTGGATGATCGCATGAAAATTTTTCCATCCATTGCCAATGTTAGCAGCTAAAGAGCGATTTCCGGGAAGAATTTTTTGAGTGGTTGCATTTAAGAAATTGTAAACTTTCCGAGCTTTGCTTATATTAATTGCAATGAAAACAAGTAAGAAAGATAGGATCGGTTCAAAGCCATGAAAACATCGATGACAAGAAATAAACTGCTGGATGAAATTACAAAGATTCCGGAAGATAAGCTGGCGTATCTCCATAACTTTGTTCATTATTTTCGCTTGGGAGTGGAAGTAAAGAAACCTAACCCGCAAAAAATTATGCAATTGGCCGGAAGCTGGAATGATATGCCTGAAGAGGACTTTTCTGAATTCATGGATGAAATAAAGAATCGTCGCTCAAAGGCTTTCTCATCAAGGAGAAAACGTGAAACCAGCATTGATTGATACTGATATTCTTTCTCTCTTTCTTCGAAATCACCCAAATGTGAAACAACATTTTGAAAAATATTTGACTGAACATAGCACAATAAATATCAGCATCATCACATATTACGAAATACTCAGTGGCTTGAAATATAAGGATGCCCATAAACAGCTCAAGTCTTTGAAGAACTTGCAAAGAACAGTTCTATATTATTTGCCACAGAAGAATCAATGGATATAGCCGCGGAGGTTTATGCTGATTTGCGTAAAAAAGGTGAGCTAATAGATGATATTGATATTTTGATTGCCGGGATTGCAAAATCGAACGTATTTGTGTAGCATCAATATTTTGGAAAACACAATGCCGGGTGTATTACCATTTGATTGATCCGGTTGTTTGTTTTTGGCGGAATTTCTGTCTGAGACGCCCGTTTTTTGGGCGTCGAGTTTAATTCCGCCTTGATTTTTTGGTTCTTTTGTATCAAGACAAAAGAACAAAGACGTTTTTGGACTGTACGAAAGTGCGGATGCGCTTCTAAAGCTGTTAGAGCTACACAAACACAATCGAACAATTTGGTTCTTGTCACACATAATCGAAATCACTTCGAGAGGATAGCTGGTTTGGTGATTGAAGATTGGAGTGAGAATTAAAACCCGTTTCCTTAGTGTTTTTCTCGCAAGTTCCGCAAGCGCCCCGAAGCGTCGGGGCGCTTGCTCGGTGGTATCGAATAAAGTTGGGAAAAGAAATAAGGAGACATGGCCGCAAAAAAAATGCGGCCATTGCATGAGATTACCATTAAATCGATCTTGGAGAAATATCAATGAATACAAATAGAAAACCGACTCATCCGGGTGAAATATTGCGGGAAGATGTGTTGAAACCACTGGGTTTAACGGTAACGGAAGCGTCGAAAAGGTTGGGAGTCACTCGAAAAACATTGTCATTATTACTGAATTGTAAATCGGCAATGAGCCCGGAGATGGCGATTCGAGTTGGAAAGGCGACGGGAACAACCCCGGAGAGTTGGTTATATATGCAGGCGAAATTAAATCTATGGTTTGCCGAAAAATATTCCACCGAAGTTGAATCATTTAATCCTGAAAAACTCGCATTTTTTTAGCAGAATAATTATTGGGCAGAATGATGAGTTATTAAGCAGGTTCGATAAAAAACATGGAAAAAAACGACTCAAATTTAAAACGCCGACGCCATCCCATGCCGGATGATATAAAACAGGCGTTGGATGCGCGGGATTTGTGGCAGGCGTATAAAGATCGTCCGGCGTATCAGCAAAATGACTACATCGGCTGGATTGAGCGGGCAAAACGGCCCGAAACAAAAGAGAAACGACTCCGGCAGATGTTAGATGAGTTAGAAACCGGCGGCGTGTACATGAAAATGAAGCATCCGGCGTCGGCAAAGAAATAAATTTGCGGCCTGCCGCGATCGCCGGCTGGCGTCACTTGAGACTTGCAAAACTCCGGTTATTTTCTTTAATTCTACCCATGAAAACCAACAGCAAGGCTCAAAAAAGGATTTAAGATTGCCACTCACCCCTTACATCACCTTCACCCGCGAAGAATGGAAACAGTATCGCGACGGCGCGCCGCTGACGCTCTCGGAAGCGGATTTGCAACGGTTGAGCGGTCTTAATGAAAATGTTTCGCTCATCGAAGTTGAGGAAATATATTTGCCGTTGAGCCGCCTGCTGAATCTTTACATTGCCGCGACCCAGGGATTGCACAAAGCCACCGCCACATTCCTGGGAAAACCCATGCCAAACGTGCCCTATATCATCGGGCTGGCCGGGAGCGTGGCTGTCGGTAAAAGCACTACCGCGCGGATTTTGCAGGCATTGCTTTCGCGATGGGGCGATCATACCCACGTTGCCCTAGTGCCCACGGACGGCTTTTTGTATCCCAACAAAACGCTGGAAAAAATGGGGCTAATGGAGCGAAAAGGATTCCCGGAAAGCTATGATATTCAGGCGCTGCTGCAATTTGTATCGGATGTAAAAGCGGGGCAGTCGCCGGTATTTGTGCCGGTGTATTCTCACATCATCTACGATATTGTGCCCGGGGAATTCACCAAAATCGAGCGCCCGGAAGTGATTATTTTAGAGGGACTTAACGTGCTGCAAGCCGGAACGCTTTTTCCGGACGCCGGTTCGCGGCTTTTTGTTTCCGATTTCTTTGATTTTTCGATATACGTAGATGCGAAATCAGAAGTGATCGAACAATGGTTTCTAAAACGCTTTTTCACACTGCGAGATACGGCTTTTCAGGATCCGCAATCTTTTTTCCATCAATTTGCCAATCTTTCCGACGCGGAAGCCCGCGATTTGGCGCTTGAATACTGGCGCGGGATCAATGAATTGAATCTCCGTGAGAACATTTTGCCGACCCGCGAACGGGCGGATTTGATCATTGAAAAAGGGCCGGATCATTCGGTGGAAAAGGTTCGCCTGCGGAAGCTGTGAAGCAAGCGGAAAAAGTAAATTTCGTTTATGGACGAATTTTTTATACCGGGAAATTTTACAACTTGACTTTCAAGTTATCCAGGTTATATTGTAACTATGTTTGCGAGATGGCTTTCGATAAAAACAGGTAAAAGTGCGCTCATCATCGGGCCGAGACGCTGCGGCAAAACCACGCTCTTAAAAAACCGCTTTCCGGATTACAATTATATTACCCTTGATGATCTCGATTATTTAGACTGGGCAAACAAAGATCCCAAGGGAATGGTTCAAAGCCTCGGCAAGTTTGCCATCATTGATGAAATTCAAAGAAAACCGGCGCTTACCATTGCCGTTAAATATGCGATTGACAACCAGGACGCATGTTTTATGATGACCGGATCGAGTTCGATCGGTCTGCTGGACACGGCGGCGGATACCATTGCCGGCAGAATTAATTTATATTCATTACCGGCCGTTTGTTTTGGCGAGGATAAAGGAGCGCCGACCCACAATATTTTCGATGCCCGGCTTGACCCACTGACCCTGAACCAGTCGCAAAGAGAACTTCCCGAAGCAATAATGTATGGTCTTTTTCCTGAAATTCTGACCCAGGCGACGCTACAGGAAAAGCGGGAGTTGCTGAAGAATTACCGGGATACATATTTTATCCGCGATATTATGCAGCTCTCCAATATTGAAAATATCGAGGGGCTGCTCACAATTTTTCATCATCTTGCGCGGGGTATCGGATCGCATTTAGAAGTATCAAGTTTTGCCAGGGAATCCGGTTTGAGTTTTGCCACAACAAAAAAATATTTGAATATCCTGCAACAGTCACAGTTGACATTCCGGCTTTACGGCTATCAATATGGCCCGGCAAAAAAATATATTAAAACATCCAAGACATATTTTAGCGACAATAGCATTCTGAACAGCCTTAATATTCCATTGAACGAGGGGCAGCTTCTTGAAAATTTTGTTATTTCCGAACTGGAGAAACGGCGCAAGCTTGGGTTTATTCAAAGCGATCAGTTGTATTACTACAAGAGTGCGGGCGGCAGGGAAATCGACCTGGTTTTTGAACAAAATGGAATTGTAAACGCAATCGAGATAAAAAATACCAAAAATCCGTCACAGCGCGATGTTCGCAATCTATACGACTTCAGCCGGCAGGCAAAGAGACCCGTTCAAGCCTATTTGTTTTATAACGGAACCCAATATGATGTTATCGACAATGTTCAACTCATCCCCGTGGCCAGCCTCTTTCGCGGAAAATAAATACCCGCGGGAAGTGTGAAAAGCCCGCATTGCCACACCATCATTGCATAACCTGATGATTACGCATCACGTTTTCACGAATCACGCATCACTGCTTTTTATTTCAAATCCTTCAACACCTCTCGCGCGGCGTTCATTCCCGGCGCGCCGGTAACGCCGCCGCCCGGATGGGTTCCCGCGCCGCATAAATACAAATTTTTTACCGGCGTTCGATAGCGCCCCCACCCCGGCGCCGGACGCATGACCAGCCACTGATCCAGCGCCATTTGCCCGTGAAAAATGCCGCCTTCCGCCAGACCATATTCCGTTTCCCAATCCAACGGCGTAATCATTTGCCGGTGCTCGATCAAATCCGGCAATCCCGGGGCGTATTCCGTCAGTGTTTCAAGCACTCGGGCGGCCAGTTTTTCGCCTTCGGTCTCCCAATTTCCCTCGCGCAAATGATAGGGCGCGTACTGAATATTGATCGACATCAGATGTTTTCCCGCCGGCGCCAGCGAATCGTCCATGATCGTCGGAATCACAATATCCAGCGCCGGCGATTTAGAGCAAGCCCCGTATTTTGCGTCGTCATAGGCGCGTTCCAGGTATTCGAGCGACGGCGAAATGACAATGTGCCCGCTCAACTGTTGCGGGTCGCCATCGGCGGCGATAAATTCGGGCAATCCCTTCAACGCCAGGTTCAGCTTTGCGGTTGTGCCGCGAAACCGGATGTTTTGAATTTTTCGGACGAATCGCGGTTCCAAATACGGCGCGCCGACCAATTCAAAAAAGGTGTGCCGGGGATTGGCGTTGGAAATGATTCGGTTGGCGAAACATTTCTCGCCGTTTTTGAGGCGCACGCCAACCGCTTCATCTTGGTCGTTGACAAATATTTGCGATACCGCTTCGCCGGTGCGAATTTCCGCGCCGTGCTGCCTCGAAAAAACAGACAGCGCTTCGGACAATCGTCCCATCCCGCCGCGAATAAACCAACTCGATTTAAAACCGCCGTTGATCCGCCCGGTGTAATGATACAGCATGGATAGCATTGTGCCGGCCCCCATCGGCCCGGACATGTTCCCCGAGACGGCGATTGCGCCTAATAAACCTTTCAACGGCGCGCTGTCGAACCATTCATCCAAAAATTCGCTGACGGAAAGCGGCAGAATTCGCAAAAATTCCATCATTTCCCGCTTTCCCAGGCGGCGCAATTTTATTGCCGGCTGAAACCAGGCGAACAAATCCGCCGGGTTGATTTTGCCGATTTCCGGGGGCGTTCGCATTAAAGTGGTTCGCAAAATTTGGCTCATGCGGCTCATAAATCCGCTGAATTGATCGAATCGCCGGGCATCGTCGGGATACAGTTTTTCCATGCCGGCGACGGTGCGTTTTAAATCCCGCCACAGCGTAATCGCCGTGCCGTCGGGATGCGGGGAAAAGACCGCCGCGTCGCTTTGGAAAACCTGCAATCCGTGCCCGTTCAGCGAAAGCTTTTCAATAATTTCCGGGAGGAATAAACCGGCGTCGTGCGCGCCGGTATTCACGCGATAATTGGGAAAAATTTCTTCCGTGGCCGCGGCGCCGCCCAGGGAATTGCGCTGTTCCAACACCAGCACTTTTTTCTTTGCCTGTGCCAAAAACGCGGCGCAAACCAGGCCGTTGTGCCCGCCGCCAATGATGATTGCATCGTAGTTCATATTTTTTTCAAATCTTTCAAAATTTCCAGCGCCGCCAGCCGACCGGGCGCACCCATAATGCCGCCGCCCGGATGGGTTCCCGAACCGCATTGATAATAGCCATTGATGGGCGTGCGATAATTCGCCCAGCCCGCCGCCGGCCGCAGAAAAAACAGTTGCGAGAGACTCAACTCGCCCTGGAAAATATTTCCCTGGGTCAGGCCGATGGTTTCCTCAATGTCAAGCGGCGTCAGCACCTGGCGATGGAGGATGATGTCTTTTAGATTCGGGATATATTCAGCCAGCGTATCGATCACGGCATCGCCAAAGGCTTCGCGTTGATTTTCCCAACTGTCATCACGCAATTTGTATGGCGCATATTGCACAAAGCACGACATTACGTGTTTTCCGGGCGGAGCCATTCCCGGATCGATCATCGATGGGATGATAATATCAATATATGGCTTGCGGGAAAACTGTCCGTATTTTGCATCGTCGTAGGCGCGCTCAAGATAATCGATACTTGGGCTGATTGAGATGGCCCCGCGCAAATGCGGGCCAAAGCCGGGCATGCAGGCAATCTCGGGCGCGGCATCCAATGCCAGGTTCACTTTGCCGGATGAGCCTTTAAAGCGAAATTTTTTGATGTCTGAAATGAACGTTTTCGGCAGCGCTTTTTCATCCACCAAATTCAGAAACGTTTGCCGGGGATCCAGTGATGATACCACCAAATCAGCGCTAATTTCTTCGCCGGTATTCAGCGCAACGCCAACCGCGTTTTCATTTTTGACGATCACCTGTTCGACCGGCGCAAGGGTTCGAATTTCGACGCCCAACGATTGCGCCGCGCTGGCAATCGCATCGGCAATGGCGCCGGTGCCGCCCCTGGCAAATCCCCAGGCGCGATAATTCCCATCGATTTCGCCCATGTAATGATGCAGCAGCACATATGCCGTTCCCGGGGACCGCGGGCCCAAAAACGTGCCGATGATGCCGCTGGCGGAGAGCGTGGCCTTGAGCACATCCGTTTCAAACCATTGGGAGAGAAAATCCGCTGAACTCATGGTCAGCAATTTCAGCATGTTGTAAAATTGTTCTTCCCCCCGGCCCAGCAAATATTTACCAAAATTTAACAGATCCATTAAATCCTTAGGGCGTTTTGAGGTTGGGTCCGGCGGCACGATTTCGAGAATGTGTTTAATTGCCTTGGCCATAAAATAAAGCGTTTGCCCGTAATCTTCGTAAGCGTCCGCGTCTCTTTTTGAAAAACGGGCTATGTCGCGCATCGTGCGAAAATGGTCGCTATCGCGATACAAACAGTTGCCGTCGGGGAGCGGCGTGAGCGTGCTTTCCAATGGCAGAATGGTTAACCCGTGTTTTGGCAGCTCCAAATCACGGATAATTTCCGGGCGCATCAGGCTGATTACGTAGGAAAATACGCTGTATTTGAAACCGGGGAACAGCTCTTCTGTCACGGTTGCGCCGCCGACCAAATGCCGGCGTTCCAAAACCAGCACTTTTTTTCCGGCTTTGGCAAGATACGCGGCATTCACCAGCCCATTGTGGCCCCCGCCGATAACGATTGCGTCATACTTCTTCGACATAGAATCTATTGAAAGTTGAAAATTCAAAATTGAAAAATTAGTAACATATCTAAAAAACTGTGAATGAAATTTTTTGCAATGAAAATTGTTTGTTTGCACGAAACGTGATTACGTAATGCGCCGAACATCCGGAGTGATACGCATAAGCATTTGTTTTTTTTTACGAATCACGTCCCACGAATCACGGATCACGAATCATTTTTCAAGACCGCCCGTTTTCGATCCGGGTTGAAAAAAGGCAGCTTTGTGACGACCGCCGGCACGCGGTGGCGCGTAAATTCAACGGTAAATTCCAATTCGACCGTTTTTCCGGGGCTGGCATATTTATCGGCAAGCGTGGCTAAGGCAATGTATTTTTTCAAAATAGGCGAAAAAGTTCTGCTGGTCGCCTGTCCAATCTGCTTGTTTCCGCTGTACACCGGAACAGCATCACGCGATGCGCGGCCGGCGACCCGCGGCGCAAGATCCACCGCATTATACAGCGCTTCGATTATTTCCCAATCGGCCGTCAACCCGACAAATCCCCATTTTGAACCGCGTTTTTTTTCTTCAATCAAGGCTTTTTGACCGACGAAACGCTTTTTGCGCAGCTTAACCGCCCAGCCCAGCCCGGCTTCCAGCGGCGACGATTTTCGCGCTTCGTTCAGTGCTTTTTTGCTGGAAATGTAATCGACGTCGGTCAGCAGCAGCCCGGCTTCGATGCGGGCAATGTCCATTGCCGCCAGGCCCGCCGGCGCAATGCCGTAACTTCGCCCGATGCGCATCAGCACATCCCAAAGTTGCTCAGCGTGGTGATAATCGACCCAAATTTCATAACCCAGATCGCCGGTGTAACCGGTGCGGGTGATGACAGCCGGTATGTCGCCGATCTTGCCTTCCGTTAAGTAGAAAAATTTTAGCTGCGAAATATCAGCCCCGGACACCGCTTGCATCAGAATTTCGCGGGAACGCGGTCCCTGCAGCGACAGCGCCGAAACCCGTTCGGAAATATCCTCAACCGTTACTTCCATCCCAAAGCCGCAATCCTGAAACCAGCGTAAATTAAGCAATGCAGAGGTAATGCGAAAACGATTTTCCCCAAATCGCTGAACCGTACCGTCGTCAATCATTTTACCGGCTTCATCGCACCAGGGTGTATAGAGCACTTGCCCGATGCGGCATTTTGAAACATCCCTGGTAATGATGCGATCGACTAACTTCGCGGCGTCTTTTCCGAATATTTCGTACTTAAACAGCGGGGTAACGTCAATTAGCGCGGCAGCGTTGCGAATCGCATAGTACTCAAGCTCATGGTTCGGCGCATAGGTAATCGCGGAAAAATAACCGGACCAATCGCGCCACTCCTGGCTTTTACACAAAGCAGATGTTCGAGAATGAAATGGCGTCGGTAACGGCATTCACGTTCCTCTAATCGTCGTGTTAACATCCCCCGGGTATAAACCGGGAATAATTCAATTCTGTTTGGGAAAATGTTGGGCGTTTTGAATTCTTCTAATTTGCTTTTTATGATGTTTTATGTGTTCGCCGATGAATTTCATCGTTTGAAAGATGTCGATTTTTCCGGCGCGCGGGTGATTAAAAATTGCCGATTTAACACGCGGTTCCGGCAAGCTTCCCAAAAACTCATGCAGTTGTTGACGGGTTTCATCCCAGGTATGTAAAATTTCAGCGAACGATACGGAATTAGACGGTGTTCCAATGCGTTTGGGCGCTTTAAATCGAAGCGGCGATTTCAGAATTGCCGTCAGAATTTTAGAGCGAAACGATGCGCCCAACCCGGCCGGCGGTATTATACCGGATGGGTTGTTTTTCCGCATATATTGCAACACGCCCTGCTCCACTTGCAGCAAATGCATCAGCACCTGGTTGATTGACCAAACGTCGTCTCCATCTCTAAATGACTTTTGTGCGTCACTTAGCGGTTTAATTTCAGCGATCAATTGTTTTTTCTGGGATTCTAACTGTTGGAAGCGAATTTCAACCTTTGAATTCATAAATAACCGTTTTCATTTGTCTCTCAAAATTGCTATCTAAAGATAAAGGTTTTATAATTATAGACAAGCATTTTGTTTATCAAATTGGCAATTGGAAGGTTTCCTCAAGTGAATCGAACACTCGACATCGAAATAATTAAACATTTTTACAATGGCTTTACGATTGATCAGGCCGTCGGCAATAATGCGTTTTCATTTCATCATCGAAAAAACCGGGAAATATACGTTGCCCCGCTGATTGCGGGAGATACCGGGGATTTAAAGGTGGGGGAGCGTATCGTTTTCAGCGAAGTTTTCGAAGGAAAAGCGTTCAACAAATTCGGGTTGGAAAATTTCGTTTACTGGCGAAAAAACGGTCAGCACATTTTCATATTTGATAATCACAATCATGCTTTTTTCTTTTGGATGGCTGCGTTTCACGCCGGCATTATCGAAAAACCGCTGCCGCTTGTTCACGTCGATCAACACACGGATATGCGAACGCCGGATCGCAGTTTCGCCATGGAAAACGGCAACGTCGATTTACACAAGGCATTTGATTA
>CAYVDX010000002.1:1820-23304 GCA_964450485.1 uncultured Calditrichaceae bacterium | reverse complement strand
TGGCAATTCGCGCTGACAGCCGTTTTTCTGGAAGGGCTTATTTTTATACTGCTTACCCTTTTTAATGCGCGCACGACCATTTTTAACAGCATTCCGGTCAACCTGAAACACGCCGTGTCCGTGGGCATTGGGCTGTTCATCGCTTTTATCGGGTTGGTGAACAGCGGGATTGTCGTCTCCGGCAAATTCCCGGTTGGCGACGGCAAACTGGACGGATTGATCGTCACCCTCGGCGACGTGACCAGTCCGCAACCGGCCATTGCCCTCATCGGCATCCTGATCACCGGGATTTTGTTAGCCAAAAATATCAAAGGCGCGCTGCTGATCGGCATCATCGCCTGCACGTTGCTGGGAATTCCCCTCGGCGTCACCCATTTTCCCGAAGGTTTTTCTTTTATCAGCTCGCCGCCTTCCCTCGCCCCGATTTTCCGGAAATTCAGCTTCGCGCATGTATTTACACTTGATATGCTCATCGTGCTGTTCACATTTTTATTTGTCGATTTATTCGACACGGTGGGCACGCTGGCCGGCGTGGCCGCCAAAACCGGGATGCTTGATGACGAGGGGCGACTGCCGGGCGTGCAGCGCGCCCTGTTTGCCGATGCCGTAGGCACCACGGTTGGCGCAATCCTGGGTACCAGCACGGTCACGACCTACGTGGAAAGCGCCGCCGGCATTGCCGAAGGCGGGCGCACCGGACTGACGGCGCTCACTACCGCGGCAATGTTCGCCATCGCCCTGTTTTTTGCGCCGCTGTTCACCATGATTCCCGCGGCCGCCACGGCCCCGGCGTTAGTGCTGGTCGGCCTGTTTATGATGTCCGCCGGTTGGAAAATCAATTTTCGCGACTACACCGAAGCCATTCCGGCCTTTCTCACCATCATTATGATGCCGCTGACTTACAGCATTTCCGAAGGCATTATTTTCGGGATGCTCAGTTACGTGGGATTAAAACTTTTGACCGGCAAACATCGCGAAGTATCGCCGTTGGCATACCTGCTGGCAATTGCGTTTTTATTGAAGCTCTTTTTATAATTTTTGTCCGGCGGTGAATTATACATAACCAACCGTTAGAGCAGAAAAATCATTGCATTTCACCCTCCTGTAAGGTATCTTTTTTTAATCCTAAATTACATAGGCTTAGAATGACCCAGTAGAAACGGTATCATTGCCCCTGCGGACCCGCTAAATAGAATTTTACACAGGAAAAAATATGCCCAATGTGTTGAAAATGATTTTTTTGCGGGGAATATCCCTCTGTTTTATCGTTCAAATGGGCGTTTTTTCGCAAAGCCTGACTGACTTTGGTATCTCAGCGAAGGATGTTGCATTTGAACGAATTTCTCTGGAAGCCGGTCAACCCAATGTGAATATTAATTGCATACCGCTCGACGCTTTCAAACGATTACATCTTGTATCTGGATGAAGACCACGCCGGTAAGCCGGGGCCGCTACATTGATTTACGGGTTAAACCTGCTAAGTCGAAGATGAATTTTAATCGGAAAAACTAAGAATGATCCAATACCGTCGAACCATCCGCCTGCTTATTTTGTTATGCCTATACCAGCATATTTCTCTCTTTGGGCAGTATGGCGAATTTGTATTCGAACGGGTCGGCGTTCTGGATGGTCTGCCTGAAAACAGCGTGAAGTCTATCATCCAGGATCACCTGGGATTTTTGTGGCTGGGTACCCAAAACGGGTTGGTGAGATACGATGGTTACGAAATGATCGTCTATCAACCTGATCCCAATGATCCAAACAGCTTGTATGGCGGTGTTGTTCGCCATCTTGCCGAAGATTCAGCGGGAAATATTTGGATATCCACCATGTTAGGCATTTGCCGGTTTAATCGCGCGGAAGAAAATTTTACCCGGCTGCTTCCGGCACAATACGATGAAGCGTTGTATCAACTGATCGCCTCCCTTCAGGAATCCGGTCAGAATATCGCGGAGATTTCCAGCGTTGTCGGTAATGAAGATCGACAAAAAGGACTTGAACTGGCAGAGGAAACCACACTGCTAATTGTCTCAATGGGTGAATTCTCAAGTCGGGGGCAATACGTGGATCATGGCTGGATTGAAGATGAAGATGGCAATATCGTTTGGGAAATGGATCCCGCAAAACATTTTTGGGCAGGCGGGGAGATAAAAAATAAAATTCAGGTAGCATTAAAAACGTTACCACCTGGCAGCTACCGGCTTCGTTATTTATCCGATAACCGACATGGTTATAATATGTGGAAGGGCATATCGCCTTCGTATCCGTCGTTATGGGGAATCCGGGTACTGATGGTTAAAAATAAACCGCGGGTACAATCCGTCCTGAACGCCCAATACGATCCGGCGGACTCGCTGCTAATATCTCCTCCGGCTGCTGTTTCAGCAATTTTACTGGACCAACCCAGGAATACACTTTGGATTACCAGCCATCGAGAGGGATTAACCAGACTGAATATCAGCAGCGGTTCTTTTACGCATTATCGGAACACTGTTAATGACGCCTCCTCTATTCCAAGCAATGGTCTCAGTTTTATCTGCATGGGGCGGGAAGGCGCCCTCTGGATCGGCTCCAGACTTGGGCTGATCAAGTTTATTCCGGAGACGGAAAGTTTTACGCTTTATCAAGCGGAAAATCCCACCAAAAAGGATAAATTTTACGCGATCCGCACGGTTTTCGAGGATCATGGCGGCATTTTGTGGGTCGGGAGTTATACCGGGGGATTGTTCAGATTTGATAAATCGAACGGTACTTTCCGGCAATACCAGCATGAACCGGGTAATCCAAATAGCATAGCCGGCAACTATCTCCATCTTATTCATGAAGACCGGCAGGGGTTACTTTGGCTGTCAGCCGGTCGAAGGCTGACGGTATGGGATAAAGAGACAGGGCATTTTCAGGCAATTCCGCGCAGCGCCGAACCAACCGGCATTGATGGAATTTACCCCTGGTCAATTTTTGAGGATCGAACCGGAACAATGTGGATTGGCACGCTCCTGGGAGGGCTTCATAAAACCGACCGCGACAAACAACCGGTAAAACATTACCGGCATGAACCTGATAATATCAACAGTCTCAGCGCAAATTATATCCAGGTCGTCCATGAGGATCGCTCAGGTAACCTCTGGATCGGCACCCGGGAAGATGGGTTGACGAAACTGGAGCGGAAAAGCCATTCCAACGGGAAAGACAAATTCACGCATTACCGGCATGATCCCGCAAACCCGCATAGTATGAGCGGCAATGTCATCCGCTCACTTTTTGAGGATCGTTCGGGAAACCTCTGGATCGGCACCAGCGGTGCTGGATTAAACCGATTTGATCCCGAAAATGAAGAATTTATCCGTTATCAGCACGATCCCAATGATCCTCACAGCCTGGCTTCTGGTGACATTGTTGCAATTTATGAAGATCATTCGGGGACGCTATGGGTTGGCTTGCATGGCGGGGGCGGATTGAATCGCTATAATCCCGATACCGGTACATTCACTCGTTACACGAAGAAAAGCGTCAAGGCGATTCTTGAAGATCGCGCCGGGTCGCTCTGGTTTGGCGGTGAATATAGCGGACTGACGGAACTTAACCTCGAAACGGAAGAGATCAGCGAATACACCCTTCCGGGCGTCGATTTTTTTTCCATCGGCGCCATTTATGAAGATCCGTCAGAACGACTTTGGGTGCGAACGTTTGCGAAGGGATTGTTTTTATTTGACCGAGAGACAGGTAAATTTATACCTATGCACAGCCCGGAAAACTTACTGCCGTATTGGACAAGCCATATCCAGGCAGATCAACATGGTCGGCTCTGGCTGGGTCGTTTCGGCGGGATTTCAATATTCGATCCGGAAACAAGGGCGTTCAAAAATTTTTCCGGAAATCATAACATCCGGAATTTGCGTACCACCTGCGTTTTTCAGAGCGCCTTGACAGGTGAGATGATTTGGGGCGGTGAGAACGGAATGGTCATTTTTCATCCGGATAGTATCAAGGAAAATCTCCACCCGCCACAGGTTGCCATCACGAGTTTTAAGCTTTTCAACCAACCTGTTGGGGTTGGCGGGGATTCGCCGCTAAAAAAATCGATATCAGTGCTGGATACCATTCGGCTGGTCTATTGGCAAAATGATATTTCTCTCGGCTTTGCCGCCTTGCACTTTAATAATCCGCAAGATAATCAGTATTCCTACATATTGGAGAATTATGAGGAAAACTGGCGAAATACGGGAAATTACCGTGAAGCGGCCTATACCAATCTCGATCCCGGCGAGTACATTTTCAGGGTTAAAGCCTCAAACAGCGACGGCGTCTGGAATAAAAAAGGCCGGTCGCTGCACATCATAATCACGCCGCCCTGGTGGAAAACCTGGTGGGCGTATTCGCTATATTTTATTTTTGCGATCATTGGATTGTATAGCGCCCGCCGGTATGAATTGAGCCGGCAGCGGCTGAAACACAGTTTGGAGCTGGAACAGGTGCAAGCCGAAAAGCTGGTGGAACTCGACCGAATGAAATCGCGATTTTTTGCCAATATCTCTCACGAATTCCGCACCCCACTGACGCTTATCCTTGGTCCGCTGGAACATCTGATTTCTCAAAACGAAAACACGGGCCTTCGGGAAACCTACCTGCGAATGCGGCGCAATGGCCAGCGGCTGCGGCGGCTGATTAACCAGCTACTGGATTTATCAAAATTAGAGTCGGGTAAAATGAGTCTGCAAGCATCACCGGTTGACATTGTTCAGCATACGAAATTCATTGTCATGGCGTTTGAATCGCTGGCAGGTTTACGGCAAATTTCGCTCAAACTGGATTTGCCCAATCAACCGGTCACGGTATATCTCGAGCGTGATAAATTTGAGAAAATCATTGTCAATTTGCTGTCAAATGCCCTGAAATTTACTCCGGATGGCGGAACCATCTTGGTGATTGTTGACTACCCCCTTCAATCCCCCCTATTTAAGGATGGAAGTGGTTCTCCTCCCCTTGTTAAAGGGAGACCGGAAGGGGTCGAAATCCGCGTCAAAGACACCGGAATCGGCATCCCCGCCGACAAACTGCCCCACATCTTCGACCGTTTTTACCAGGCGGATGACACATTCACCCGACAGCACGAGGGCACCGGCATCGGGTTGGCATTGACAAAAGCGCTTGTCGAACTGCATGGTGGAACCATTCGCGTTGAGAGCCAGGTCGGCAGCGGAACCATCTTCACCGTGCGGCTGCCCCTGGGCAAATCGCATTTACAGCCGGGGCAAATCGATGAACAAATATCGCAAAGCGAAGAAAATGAAGAGAAGGAAGGGTTTCATGAGGCGATAAAAAAAGAGTATCTTCAACACTCAAAAACTCAAGCACTTGAACACGCAAATACCGGAACACCGGAACACCAAATTCTCATCGTTGAAGACAACCCGGATATGCGCGAATACATGCGCGGTCATCTGGAAAACCGATACCGGGTGATAGAAGCTGCAAATGGCCGCCTGGGTTTGCAACAGGCACGGCAACACACCCCGGAGCTGATCATCAGCGACGTGATGATGCCGGAAATGAACGGCTTCACCCTGTGCGAAAAGCTGAAGACAGACGCACGCACCAGCCACATCCCGGTGATTTTGCTAACGGCCCGCGCCTCCGGAGAGAGCAAAATTGAAGGGCTGGAAACCGGCGCGGATGATTATCTCACCAAACCGTTTGACGCCAAAGAATTGCGCATCCGAATCAAAAACCTGATAGAGCAACGCCGTCGGCTGCAGGAGCGTTTTCGCCGGGAACTGGTGATACAACCCTCGGAGGTAACCGTTACCTCAATGGATGAGGTATTCCTCACAAAGGTGATGGCTGCTGTCGAAGCGCACATCGACGATACGACTTTCGATACTTATGCCCTGGCAAGGGAAACAAGTGTCAGCCGCCGTCATCTCAATCGTAAGCTGCGCGCCCTTACCGGGCAGTCCGTCCGTGAATTTATTCGCACCATACGGCTGAAACGCGCCGCTCAATTATTGCAGCAACAGTCTGGTACGGTCACGGAAATCGCATACGAAGTAGGCTTTCAAAGCATCGCCCACTTTGCGAAAGTTTTCCGGGAGCAGTTTGGGGTAGCGCCGTCGGCGTATGAAAAATAATTGGATGGCTGGAGGAATGGATGGTTAAATTCGACTGCGATGTTTATTTGCTTCCTCAAGTGTTCTGAATTTGAAAACGCCTTGTTGACAGGATTTTTGAGGCTTTACTGTGTAAAAAAGCACTTGAAGGTTAGACAATCTCTTGAGTGGATGTGACGATTGGAGTTCTGCCAAATGTTCGCGCGCATCCTGGAATGATTTGTATTTGTAAATCGGCATTATTTTCTGCCTTTCAATTTTTCTTGCAACATTGCCGCATCTAACTTATCAATTTCGCGTAAAGTTCCTTTTTTTAGATTTATTAACGTTTCAATGGTGGCAATCCTTACCTGAATTCCATCTATTTCGATGACTTCGTAATCGAGATCGTCATAAGAGAAAACTTCACCGATTCGATCCATCACATCGATATAAAAATCATCCGGCGTTCCATAACGAACAACGGCATATTCTACCAGATCATCATAAGTGATTTCATTAATACTTTCATCATCAAATACAGTGCGGAGCGCATTTTTTAGGCTGGAAATGTTTTCGGGATTCCTTTTTACAAAGACATCTATATCTTCCGTAAATCTTGGAATGCCATGAAAGGCTACTGCCAGACCGCCGATCAAAATATAATCGACATCATATTCGCTTAACGCCTTTAGCACTGCTCGAAAATTTTTCATTCGATCCGTCATAAAATGAATGTAACCCTCAATTAATCGAATATCAACGAAATCAAGGAAATTTTTCCGTTTTGCTGCCGTAGGATCCTCAAAATGTCACACCAGCGTTCAATTTTGGCTCACCAGCGTTAGCAAAACTTGTCTCGCCTGATTTACTTTATCCCACAACGAGAAGTATTTTCAATACGCGCATATTTACGAGATCGAAAGGCGCTTAAAAATAAAACTCCTGTCTCCCTGCTGATTCATCTGTGGAGAGGCTTCCCCTTCCTGATTATACGGGAAGGGGATAATATTCAACCTTACTTTCATTTACCTGAGGAGGTCATAATGGAATCTTTTATTTACAATCATTTATATAAAATATTTTGCGAACGCCGGCCCGGAATTCTGGCTTATGTAAATCCAACCGCGATTTTTGGTTGCCTGTTTTTCTGCCTGATCGGCAGTATTTTTGCCCAAACCGGCGCTGTGCATAATCGGAATTTAATGATCGATGGCGCTCAACGTTCTTACCTGCTCTATGTTCCCAACGATTACAGCGGGCAGGAGGAATGGCCACTTGTGATCAACTTTCACGGGTTCGGCAGTAATGCAACCAACCAGATGAACATCCATTCCAAAATGAACGCCGTGGCGGATACCGGTCACTTTCTGATCGCCTATCCGGAGGGATTAGAGGTCAATAACCTTATCTTTGGCGGCGCCGCACCCGGTTGGAATGTGGAAGGGGCGTATAGCGCCAGTCATGATGACATCGCCTTTACCGATAGCTTGATCGACCATGTGAAAGCAGATTTTAACATCGATTACGGGCGGGTACATGCCACCGGTTGGTCGAATGGTTCTGAGATGGCGCTGTATCTTGCTTGTGCCCTGGAGAACAAAATCGCCTCGGTTGGCGGCGTTTCCGGCAGTATAAATTTTACATTATTAAACAACAATTGTTTTATCAGCCGGCCATTTTCCATGCTGCTGATGCACGGCGCTGCTGACCCGATTGTACCCTTTGACGGACTTTTCAATCTGATACCTCCGGCGCCACTTATACCTACTTTGTTGGCGAATGTTAATTATTGTTCTAATGATTCAGTCGTTACCGAATTGCCGGATATCGTTCCCGGCGATAGCAGCACGGTGACGAAAATAGAATATGTCAATTGCTATGAAAATAAAGAGGTGCTTTTTTACCGGATCAATAACGGCGGGCACACCTGGCCAGGCAGCACGCCGCTGCCAGACTCTTTGGGTAATGAAAACCTGGATATTAACGCCAGTTCGGAGATTTGGAATTTTTTTAAGCGCAATCCGCATCCCTCGGGAGGGCAGCCCGGTGAGGTGTTGGCCAGGAGTTTTATGCACGGTGGCGTCATGCGCTCCTATCGTTTGTATGTGCCCCATGCATACGACGGGCAGGGGGATTGGCCGCTCGTGGTCAATTACCACGGGCACGGCAGCAGCCCCGATCTACAAATGCTCACGCACACCAAAATGAACGCCATTGCCGATACCGCGCATTTTCTGGTGGCGTATCCACAGGGTCTTCCCACATCTATTCCCGGTTTTGGCGCCAAATCGGGCTGGAAAGTGCCTGGATACACATCTAACTTTGATGATGTTGATTTCACCGATAGTTTAATTCAACACATCCGCAATGATTTCACTATCGATTCCCGCCGTATCCATGCCACAGGATGGTCAAACGGCTGCACCTTTGCTTTCTGGCTTGCCATGAAACACCCGGATGTCTTTGCCTCGGTGGGCGGTGTGGCAGGACCCATGACATTTGCCATGGTGGATTCCTTTAACACTATCCGGCCGTTTTCCACCCTGTTAATGCACGGCACCGCAGACCCAGTTACTCCCTTTGATGGCAACAACCTGTTTATGTCTGCGCCAGCAACACAGTCATTTTGGGCTGCGCAGAATAATTGTTCATCCGATTCCGTGGTCACGCAATTACCGGACTTGGTGACTTCCGACAACTGTGACGTGACACTGATCGAATATGTCAATTGCGATGCAAATACGGAAGTTCTCTTTTACCGGATTAACAACGGCGGTCATCCCTGGCCGGGCACTGCGCCAAGTTTTCCACCAAGTTTTGCCGGTTTTACAAATCGAGATATCACCGGCAGTCTGGAAATCTGGAATTTCTTTAAACGCAATCCCCATCCAGGCCCTGTTGATGACATCGTTGAGAACGATGAAAACTTGTCGAAAGATTTCCAGTTATTTCAGAATTACCCAAATCCATTTAATCCCTCGACGACGATTGCATTTTCACTGCCGCAGCCCGGTTTTGTCACGTTGACGATTTATAATATTAGCGGTGAAAGGGTCACAACCCTGATTTCAGAAAGCCTGGCAGCCGGAAGCTATCAATACAACTGGAACGCCGGCGGCATGGCCAGCGGCGTCTATTTTTATCAATTGCAAACCGACAAATTTACACAGACCCAAAAGCTTGTATTGCTTCGTTAAATGTTCACTTTCACCGATCTGCAAAAATACGACGCCTGCCCAAAACGATTGCGGGCAGGCGTCATCTTTTTACTAATTTATGATACGCAAGGCAGAGCCTCGCAAAGCGCGTTCCACCGCAAAGCGCGTTCCACCGCAGAGCAGTAGAACGAGGCTTTTAAAAATTATACAGGTAAAGCCGTTGAATTGGCAACAATTTGAAGACGCGTCTTATTTGTCCTCCAACTGAAGTAATTGGCGCAATTCGCTGCGTATTTTTTTCATAATACTGATCGCAACCCGGGCTTCTTGCTTTGTTGCAGATTCCCCGGGGTAACGAACTTCCACACCATAGCTGGAAATCAGTTTTAAATCGTTTCTGATCACTTCTAAAATGGGATGAGTGGTCAATAATAAATCCAGTAGTGTATTCAAATCATGCGTTTTGGGAAAATAAATTTTTCTCTTTTGGAGGCAAGCTTTCAAATATTTTTCAAGACATTGTTGAGCATGGAAGCAGGAAGCGTCATAGTTGGGGAATTTCCGAACACGGTACTCTCTTATAAAGCTGTGTGATAATCGCCCTCGGCCTTTTCTACCCATTCAAGATACAGCCTGCTCATAGAGCACCGTTCCTTTTTCAATGATTTCCCGCAAAAAATAATCACCTGCCTGGATTCGATTTGCTAATTGTTTGCTGGAACGAACGATTAAATCCAGCGGAAAGTGGTAGTCAATGGTTTGTAAAATTTTAGCCGCCTGCCAGCGTGCTGATCCATGGTGATTCATGATGACTAACAAATCCACATCGCTGTTTTCTGTAGGATGGCCATATGCGTGGGAGCCGAATAAGATAATCTTTTCCGGCTGGAAATAATCAACAATTTTATGTGTAATCTCGAAAACTTCCCGGTTCATCCGAAAAATATCCTTCTTATTTTTATTAGTAAACTGAAAGTAAACATTAAATGGTGCAAGGCGCAAGAAATTTTCACGATGCTCTAAAAAATCTAGTTCATGTCGTCGTTTTTTCCGGCGACAGCAATCGTAAAAAAACGTTGCACGAAACTTACCCGCCAAAAATCAACCGCAAAAACCGCAGCTCATCGTAGCTCACTTCGCCGTTGAGCGCGTCAAAAACCGGCTTGAGCCGCTCCGTGCCGTGGATTTCAAACTGGCGGAAAATCTTTTTGCGCTGTTCGGCGGGGAGCTTCGTATGCGCCAGCAAGCCATCTTTGCGCAGCGATTGCCCGCTTTGCCAGAATTTGTTCAAGTGATCGAGGATTGTGTTGATTTTGACGCCGAATTCCGCTGCCAAATCTTCGATGGATGCGCCCAGGTTATACTTTTCCGCGACCACTTGGTGCCGGGGACGTCCGTCCATTCGCAAGGAACGGGTTTCCGTCACGCGATGGCGGATCAGCTTCAGAAAAATTTCGCCGTAACGCTGCGCTTTCACTTCCCCGACGCCGCTGATTTGCAGCAAATTCGCCCGTGACTGCGGCAAAAACGTGGCCATTTCCGTCAGCGTTTTATCGGAAAAAATCACATACGGCGGCACATTTGCGGCGTCGGCAAGCTGTTTGCGCTTGGTGCGCAGCCGCTCAAACAGGGTCGCGTCATACTTCCCGGATGTGGTTTCTTTGCCCTTTGCATAGGTAATTTTTTCCGCTTCCACGGTCGCGAATACTTTTGCTTCACCTTTTAAAACGCTGTTGGCTTTTGCGGTCAGTTTCAGGCTGCCGTACACCAATTCTTTGGAAAGCAAGCCCTGCTGCACAAATTGCCGCGATAAATTCAGCCACTGCTTTTTGGAATATTCCCGGCCAATGCCGTAGGTGGAAAGATTTTGATGTCCGCGCTGAATGATCTTCTCCGATTTTGATCCGCGCAGCACATCGACGATATGCCCGGCGCCAAAATACTGGCCGGTGCGATACACGCAGGAAAGAAATTTCTGCGCCGGAATGGTCACGTCGCTAAGATCCTCCGGTGCGTCGGCCGTGCAATTGTCGCACATGTCGCAGTTTTCAGCCGCATAATTTTCGCCGAAATATTGAATCAGCGGCACACGCCGGCAACCGCGGTGTTCGGCATAATTCACCATCTTTTCCAGATGCTCCAACGCCACCCGAAACTGCACCGGGTCTTCTTTTTGATCGATAAAATAGCGGATTTTGCGGGTATCGCCGTAACCGTACAACAGCAGACAATCGGCCCGCAAACCGTCGCGTCCGGCCCGCCCGATTTCCTGGTAATACGATTCGATGCTCTTTGGCAAATCATAATGCACGATAAAACGCACGTTGGATTTATTGATACCCATGCCAAAGGCAATCGTCGCCACGATGATCGACACGTCATCGCGGACAAACGCTTCCTGGTTAGCGCGCCGCTCGCTGTCGTCCAGGCCGGCGTGATACGGGCGGGCATTGTAATCGTGATACTGCAAATTTGCGGTGAGCGCATCCACCTGCTTACGGGTGGCGCAATAAATAATGCCCGACTGCTGCTTGAATTTGTCCAAAAAAGAAAGCACCTGCGCCGCCGGATCGTCTTTTTTCACCACTTGCAGAAACAAATTTTCCCGGTCAAAGCTGGCAACGAATTTGTTATCTGCCTGAAAATGCAAACTTTGACAAATATCCGCTTGCACCCGCGGGGTTGCCGTTGCCGTCAGCGCGATGCAAACCGCCTGGGGAAATTTTTGCCGCACCCGGGCAATCTGACGATATTCCGGACGAAAATCGTGCCCCCATTCGGAAATACAATGCGCTTCGTCGATGGTTAGACAATCCAGTTGGATACTTCCAAGCAATTCCAGCGTTTCCTGTTTCACCAGGGTTTCCGGCGCGACATAGAGCAATTTCGCCTGCCCGTTGCGAATGCGCTGCACATTGCGGGTGTATTCCGACAGCGAGAGCGAACTGTTCAGCAACAGCGCTGCCACGCCCTGCTCGCGCAATTGATCGACCTGGTCTTTCATCAGCGAAATCAGGGGGGAAATCACCACGGTCAGTCCCTCAAAAATCAGCGCGGGGATTTGATAGCACAGCGATTTTCCGCCGCCCGTGGGCATCACCACCAGCGTATCTTTGCGGCTTAACACGCTATCAATCGCCTCCGCCTGCAACGGGCGGAAGGCGTCGTATCCGAAAACGGATTTCAGGATTTCTTTGGCGTTATTTTGCATGTTTTAAAAATGGTTAAATGATTGGATGGTTGAAATGCCCCTACCTCCCAAACAATTGGGCACAATGGCACTAAGTCACTTTTTTCTCTTCCGCGCGGGGAACACATATTTGCGTTCCCTACACAATAGCACTTCAACACTCACAGCACTCAAAGCACTCAAAGCACTTTCTCAGCGAAACACTTCGATTTTCCGGATGCGAATCGCTTTGACCGGATGATCCTTCGGCCCTTGTCCGGGCTTGAAAGTGCGTGCATTAGCAATTTCATCGACCACATCCATGCCTTTGGTGACTTCGCCAAAAACGGTGTATTGCCCGTCCAAACCGGGATTCGCGCCGTGCATGATAAAAAACTGCGAGCCGGCCCCGACTTTTGGATCGGAAACACGCGCCGTGGACAAAATTCCCCGCACATGTTTGACGTCGTTAAATTCATGCGGAATCATCACCAATGGGCCGCCGGTGCCGTCATCGCTAAAATTATTGTCCCTCGATTTTGGATCGCCGCCCTGGATCATAAAACCGGGAATCACGCGGTGAAATTGGGTGCCGTTGTAAAACCCGCTTTCCGCCCGCGTCACAAAAGCAAACACATGCAGCGGCGCTTTTTCGGGGAAAAATTTTACCTCGATGTCTCCCAAGTCCGTTACGATGCGCGCTTTGACGCCGGTTAATTGCCCGGTCAAAAAATTGAGTTTGCTGTAATCCTTTTGCAGCTTCTGCAAATCGCTTTTTAACTGCTCGTTTGCCTCGGTTAAATCGCGGTTTTGCGTGGTCAATCGCTCTATTTTTTCCTGATTTCCACAGGAGACCATCAAACCGGCGATGAGCAAAAATCCTAAAATACGCTTCATTGTTTTCCTTTCATCTTTTACAGTTTGAAGTAAAAAATTTCATTCTTCCGACCGTATTAGTGTCGTGGACGCGAAAAATTTGGGTGTAACCTCAGGGGATTCCTGCATACGCAGAGCCTGCCCCGGAATGCCGGGGAATGACAACGATCCTGTCACCCCTGCGTATGCAGGGGTCTCACGTTCGTCACTAAAAAATTTGTTCTGTGCGACACAAATACTTCTGATCCAAACGAACGTTGAAAGATATTACAAAATAAACAAATTATCAAGGTTGAGTGTTGCTTTTTACGGGAGGATCAATCAATACTCACTGACATACGGTTGCGCCAATTTCAAAAAGCTTCAACTATAAAACATGATGGTTTCTTTTTCATTCGCGGAATAATCTTCTGATTTTTTTTGCTGATGACTGATGATTTCTTCCGCCAATGCCAGGTATGCGTGTGCCCCGGTCGCGCTAATATCCACGAGCGCAACCGGCCTCCTTTCAAACGCGGAATAGGCAATTGCGGCATTTTTCGGAATAATCGATTTCAGCAAAATCCCCGAAAATTTTTGTTGCGCATGCGCAACGGTTTCCAGTGTTGCCCGTGTGCCTTTCTCGAAAAAAGTAATCAATACGCCTTCGATTTCCAATGCCGTGTTGGTGGTTTTGCGAACCCGGTCAATCAATTTCAGCAGCCGCTCCACGGTGTTGATTGCATAAAAACTGCATTGCATCGGTATCAGCACCGAATCCGCGGCCAACATGGCGCTAAGCGTCAAATCGTTTAACACCGGCGGCGTATCGATCAGAATAAAGTCATAGTCAATGCGCTTGCTTTCCATCAACCCGTTTAAGAGCAGCTTCAAACGGATTCGATTTTTAGCTAAATCGGCAAAGCGAACTTCTTCCACCCCGTCAAAAACATTTGCCGGCACAATGTCAATCGCCGGGGTAAATTTTACCCGGTGAATGGCTTCCACAAAGCTGCTGCTGCCGGAAAATACTTCAAACATGCCCGCGCGGATATCTTCCCGCTCCAAACCCAAACCGGCGCTCACCGCTCCGGCGGGGTCAATATCAATCACCAGCACCTTTTTTTCTGCAATTGCCAGGCTGGCCGCCAAATTAATAACCGTTGTGGTTTTTCCGACGCCGCCTTTCGGATTGGAAATCGCGATAATCTTAGACATTTTACGGATCCTGTTTGTGATCAAACAAAAATCTTATCAAAAACACCTGTGTCTTTATTATCGCCCCTGAGCCCTGATTTTCAAACAATTTCTGATTGTTGAACGAACGGTAACCATTTTCGTGGTTCTGTCGAATATTCTTGTTTTACATAAGATATAAGTTTTTATTTCAAAGTCACGATAAATTTTCATTTTTCAGTATTTTTTTTCGGAAAATGCACTTTTTACTGGAAAATAAACTGAATTTGAACAATACAAAATGCTGCTCGTCAGACCGAAAGGTAAAATTAGTGTCTAAAAACGAATTCAAAATTCCTAAAAATTTTCCCGATTTATCCCCCGGAGAGGCACATGTGTGGCGGACTTTTTTAGATCAGCCGGATGAAGCGGTTGAATTTTTCGGGAAAATACTTTCGGAGAAGGAACGGGAACGAGCGAAGCGGTTTCATTTTGAAAAAGATTGCCGGAAATTTACCATCGCCCGCGGCGTTTTGCGCATGTTGATCGGAAAATATCAAAATGTTGTGCCGGAACGGCTGAAAATTTCCACCGGAAAATACGGCAAACCGGCGGTTACGGATGAATTTAATCAGCCGGAAATTTTCTTTAACCTTTCTCATTCAGATAATCTGGCTGTTTTCGCGTTCACCCGCGAAACCGGGATTGGCGTCGATGTTGAACAGGCGCGGCAACTGAAGGAAATGCAGCGGATTGCCCGGCGGTTTTTTTCAAAACACGAGTACACGGTGTTGAACAGTCTGCCTAAAGACGATCGAACCGCCGGATTTTTCAATGCCTGGACGCGCAAGGAAGCCTTTATCAAGGCGCTTGGCGAGGGGCTTTCCCACCCGTTGGACACGTTTGCCGTCACCCTGAGACCGGGCGCGGACGCCCGCCTGCTTTGGGTCACCGGAGATCCGGCGGAAGCCGCACAGTGGTCGCTCATTTCCTGGAAACCGGCTGAAGATTATGTGGCCGCCCTTGCCATCCGCCGGGCGGGAATCAAAATTTCATTTTTCGAAGAAGCGTAAAAAAGATGCCAATCCCGGATTCCGATTGAACTTAAACCGACACTGAAACCAACTGCTTAATTTCAGCAACAACCGTTTCGATTTGCGCGTCGCTCAACTCCGGGAACATTGGCAGGGAAATGTATTCAGCGGCGCATTTTTCGGCGACCGGGAAATCGCCGGCTTTGTACCCGAGGCGTTGATACGCCTTTTGCAGATGCAGCGGAATGGGATAATGAATCCCGCAAAAGATATTTTTTTCCCGCAGTTTTGCGATGATTTCATCGCGATTTGCCATGCGAACAGCGTAGAGATGGTAAATGTGGCGGGCGTACTCCATTTCCTTTGGCGCGATAACGCCGGGAATATTTGCCAACAGCGCGTCGTAATGTTGGGCATTTTTACGGCGCATTTCGTTCCACCGGTCGATGTATTTTAACTTTACATTAAGCACCGCTCCCTGGATGCCGTCCATTCGCGCATTCCAACCGATGTAGTCGTGATAATATTTTTTCGATTGCCCGTGATCGCGCAAAATGCGCACTTTTCGGGCAATTTCATCATTATTTGTTGTCACACCGCCAGCCTCGCCATACGCCCCGAGATTTTTGCCGGGATAAAAGCTGAATGCCGCTGCGTCGCCCATTGAACCGGCACGCCTGCCTTTGTACAACGCCCCATGTGCCTGGCAGGCGTCTTCGATAACGAAAAGCTGGTGCTGCTTGGCAATTGCTAAAATTGCGTCCATATCCGCCGGCTGGCCGAAGAGATGCACCGGTACAATCGCTTTGGTTCGCGGGGTAATCGCGGCTTCGAGCAACGTCGGATCAATGTTATGGCTCTGCGCGTCGATGTCCACAAAAACCGGGGTTGCGCCGGTAAAGCTGACTGCTTCTGCCGTGGCGATAAAGGTGTTTGGCGTGGTAATCACTTCATCCCCCGGCCCGATATCCATGGCCAGCATGATCAGCCAAAGCGCCGAGGTGCCGCTGCTCACGCCGATGGCATGTTTGGTTTGGCAAAATTCCGCGAAATGTTTTTCAAATTTTTCAACAAACGGACCGCCGGCAAAAGCATTTTTTTCTATTACCTGCTGAATGGCTTCATTCACTTCGGTTTTGATGCTTTGATATTGCGCGCTGAGGTTTAAAAAAGGTACGGTCATAATCGGTTTCCTTATGTTTGATCAATTTGTTTCCAGCGCCTTCTTTTTTCGTTCAAGCGCCTGTTTAATGACAAATTCGGCCAGCTCGTGCTGACGTTTTTCATCCGCTGTTTCCACCCGCAGCGGCGGCACGGGCGTGGGTTTATCATTGGGGTCTAACGCGACAAAATTGAATCGCGCCGTCGTGCAATGAACCTGCTCGCAAGTGATGGGATTCTCGGCAAAAACATCGACTTTTACCACCATCGAAGTTGTACCCACCCAAACGACCCTGGATTGAATTTGAATGCGATAGCCCACCCGCACCGGTCGTTTGAAAACAATCGCTTCGGTAGAGGCCGTCACCACTGATTTCCCGGCGTAGCGTGATGCAGCAATCGCAGCGATTTTATCCATGATTGCCATCAATTTACCGCCGAACATCGTGCCATGCGGGTTGGCGTCATTGGGAAAAACAATCTCCCAACTGCGAATTAACTCGGATTTTTTAGGTGCTAAGTCTTTCTTTTTTTTCACCACACAAACTCCTGAAAACCGCAAAGGCATTCCTTGCGGAACACCTTTGAGGTATTATTCATTTCCATTTCTAAATGCGAACTCATCCAAATACTTTAATTCCCAAAAAGCGATCCAAAACCGTGAAAACGAATAACATCGCAAGGATAAGCGGGCAAATAAAACTGATGGTTACATGCATAAATTTTTGAACAAAGGAATCGAGATAGCTGTCATCGCCAGTACTGATTTCCTGGTCGAGATTTTCCTTGCGCCAGATGTACGCGGCAAAGAATGAGATCAAAAGCCCGCCCAGCGGCAGCAAGGTATCGTTGGCAATGTAGCCGATCACCGTCATAAAATCCGTCACTTTGCCGTCGCCCGGAATGAACATAAAATTGCTAAAAAAATCACTGGCGCCATTGGCAAGCAGCGATGGAATCCCCACCACAAAAATAAAACCGGCAATCGACCAGACCGCTTTTTTGCGCGACCAGCGAAGCTCATCAACCGCGTATGAAACCGGCACTTCCAACAGGGACACGGTGGATGTTAATGCCGCAAACGACAACAGCATAAAAAACAGGCTCCCGATGACAATCCCCAACACCGGCCCCAGGCTTTGAAAAATTCCCGGCAGGGTCACAAAAATCAACCCCGCGCCGCCGGTGGGTGCGATTCCTTGCGAGAATACAAACGGAAACATCATCAGCCCGGCCAAAAAAGCAATGCCGACGTCCGTTAGGGTAATCCAGACTGCGGAGGTAATGATATTTTCTTTTTTGGAGACATAACTTCCGTAAGTGATCAATGCGCCCATGCCCAGGGAGAGCGAAAAAAACGCCTGGCCCAATGCGCCGTAAATCACGCGTCCGTTTAATTTTGAAAAATCAGGCAGCAGGTAGAATTCAATGCCTGTCATCGCGTTGGGCAGGGTAAAAGCATAGAAAACCAGGAACAGAATGATGGCTAAAAGGGTCGGCATCAAAATTTTAGCGGCTCGTTCAATACCGCCCTTGACGCCGCCGGAGACAATAAATGCCGTGGCTGCCATAAACAGCAGCCCGTAAAGCCCGACTTTTATCCAATTGGAAACATAAGCGCCAAACTGTGAACCAATGGCAAAATTCCCCCGGATCATTTCTAAAAAATAACCAAACGCCCAACCGGCGACAACATTATAAAACGACAGAATTAACACGCCGCAAAATAACCCCAATTTTCCGATGAACGCCCATTTTTTGTAGCCCAGCGCGATAAATGCGCCGACCGGATTGCGATTGGTTTTGCGTCCAATAGCAATTTCCGTGACCATTACCGGAAAACAGAGCACAAAGCAAAAAATTAAATACACGACGACAAATGCCGCGCCGCCGCCTTTCCCCACTTCAAAAGGAAATTTCCAGATATTGCCCAATCCTACCGCCGACCCCGCCGCAGCCAGTACGAAACCAAATTTTGAACTGAATTCTCCGCGTTGTGATGCCATATTTTAAAGCCTTTTGTTTTGAGTTTCCGCTCTGTTTAATTTATTGCCAAGACGATAAGATAGGCAATTCGCCTAACATTTTCAACACCTTAAACGGGGGAAACGAGAATAGATATAAAAAAAGTGGCCGCTTGAAAAAAAAAACGGCCACAAAGTTTAATCAGACATCCCTGATCGTTACACCGCGACTTTACCGCGTTTGTTATTATTTTTGTTATTATTTGAAAGAAATTCGTCCGTGGTGCTGTATGCCGCGAGATGGCGAATCACGGTTACTTTAATCTGCCCGGGATATTCCATGTTATCCTTGATTTTCCGGGCAATATCGGCGGATAATATGTCTGCTTCCTGATCGGTCAATTTTTCCGGCAGCACGATGACGCGAATCTCCCGCCCGGCGGAAAGGGCATACGTTTTTGCCACGCCTTCAAAGGAATTGGCCATCTCCTCCAGCTTGGTGATCCGCTGGGTATAAGCTTCCAGTGATTCCCGGCGGGCGCCCGGACGAGCGCCGCTGATGCGGTCGGCGGCGGTGACCAGCACGGAAATCGGAGAAATCGGCTCGGCTTCCTCATGATGCGCCAACACGGCGTTGATCACCACGGGATGTTCCTTGAATCGCTTGGTGATCTCGACGCCAATGGTCACGTGGCTGCCCTCGGAATCGTTACTTTCGGCCTTGCCGATGTCGTGAAACAAACCGGCGCGGCGCGCTAATTGAACATTCAAGCCCAATTCCGCGGCCAAATTGCCGGACAGCCAGGCAACTTCCTTGGAATGCTGAAGAATATTCTGTCCGTAACTGGTGCGATATTTTAATCGACCGAGATAGTTGCGGAGCTGGGGATGCACATTTTTGATATTCAATTCTCTCAGCGTTTCATCCGCGGCTTTGCGAATGTTTTCCTCGATAACTTTTTGGGCGCGTGAAACTTCCGAATCAATCGCCTTGGGATGGATATTTTTCTTTTTGATCAGCGCCTCCATGGCCAGCCGCGCCACTTCCCGCTTGATGGGATCAAAGCTGGACATCACAACCGTTTCAGGGGTGTCATCGACGATCACTTTTACGCCGGTTGCCGCTTCAAACGCTTTAATGTTGCGCCCTTCCCGCCCGATGATCAATCCTTTCCAATTATCACTGGGCAGGGAAACCGTTACCAGCGTCGATTCCATGGTATAATCCGTGGCCATGCGTTCAATCGCATGCGCCATGATTTCTTTCCCTTCCCATTTTGAGCGGTCTTTAATTTCGTTGCGCAAGTCAATCAGGGTTTGCGCCGCGTCTGATTTCGCTTTATTGATCAGCACATCCTTCAAGCGCTTCACAGCTTCTTCCCGGTTCAAGCCGCTGACTTCTTCCAAACGCCGGACTTGCTTTTCGACCAGTTCTTCAACTTTGCCCTCGCGCTCCTGAAGTTTGCTTTGGAGCTGTTCAAGTTGCCGCTGTTTTTTATTTAAGGCGGATTGTTTATCCCGAAGCTCATTTTCCAAGCGGCGAAATTCCTTGTTTTTGCCGCGGATTTGTTCTTCACCGCGAGAGATATCCTGCTCTCTTTGTTTCATTTGCCGTTGGAGTTGTGCCCGCTCTTGATGCACTTTTTCCTTCGCGCGGAGATTTGCTTCTTTTTCGATTTTTTTTGCTTTTCGTTCAGCCGCTTCAATAACTTCGGCTGCGTTTATCCGTGCATTTTTCTGCTGCTGCTTTTCAACTAATTTTAATACAATTCCTCCAATAATTAGCCCGACGATAAAACTTATCGCAATGATGCCTATGTCCATTTTTTATACTCCTGTCCATTTTTAACAAAGCGCTTTTCATATCCAACCCTTTAAAGCGAACGCTTACAATAAGTTTATTCGCTCATCCATGCTTTGAGGCTAAAGGGGAAAACCGGGCGATTAGAAAATGTGGGAATGGTGGGTATTAAGTTGCCAAATATCCCGATTTCCCAACACCCAAATATCTTGCTTTTTTGCACTCTACCTTTTGCCAGATATGATCGAGTTTATTTTATTTTGAAATAACACATCAGACATCGCCGGTTTTTTACGACGATAGGTAAAATATAGGCGACCAAACCCGTTGAAAAAACAACTTTTTAAAGAAATTTTTGATTTGCTCAGCGATGTCGTGGTTTTGAAACAAAGGGATGCGTTTTGATGCAGTATCGCCAGAGATGATCACGACCGACCCGAATGCCAACGCGGGTCGTCGCGAGAATTTTTGACGCCGGCGCTGCCGGAGCATCCGCAATCCACAACGGCGGAATTGTTAAATCGCAGCCGTTGAGTTTTTTATCAATCCCAAAGGCCTGGCAGAGTTTGCCGGGTCCGTTGGTCAGATTCCACGGTTGCTTCGTTTGACGAAATGCGCGCATCTGCTCGAGGCCGTGGAGCGGCTCCACTGCACGAATCAACACCGCGGCGGGAAATCCTTCCGCTTCGGTGACGACATTCAGGCAAAAATACATGCCGTAGATGAAATAAATATAGGCAAATCCCGGCGGGCCGAACATGATCGCGCTGCGCGGCGTTTTGCCGCGAAAGGCATGACTGGCCGGATCATCGTGACCGATATACGCTTCGGTTTCCACGATTTTACCGATCAATCGCTGTCCGTCCAACTCCCGAACCAGCAGCTTTCCCAACAATCCTTTTGCCACGGATCGGGTGTCGTTCGCGTAAAAATTTGTTTTTATTGATTTTAAATCGGAAAATTTTACCATTTTTTATTTTGAAAAACGCTGGAGGTTTTAGAAACCTCCAGCGTTTGTGGCATGGAGGTTTTAGAAACCTCCAGCGTTTGTGGCATGGAGGTTTTAGAAACCTCCAG
>CAYVDX010000002.1:0-1720 GCA_964450485.1 uncultured Calditrichaceae bacterium | reverse complement strand
CGTTTGCTACGCCAAACCGACTTTTTGCAATTCCTGATTTACGGTCGAGAGTAGCGCCGGCAAATCCACCCTGTCAATCGAACCGGCGTTTCGGCAAATATTCATCAACACGCGATCCTGCACGCGGCCTTTTTCCAACGCCTCGGCGTACGGCGCGCGGTGAAACGTCACGCGTGCATAAGTGGATAAAAATTTGCCCGGAAATGATTGTTCGAGCTTGATTTCCAGCGCTTTTTTCATCAAAAAAATCGGGTCGGCAACCTTGTCGCGCATTTCAACAAAATTATCCAGCGCCAATTGGGCGACGGCGTCGGCATTGCGCTTCCGTAATTGCTGGAATTCCGAAAAAACCGCGCCCCAATTGCCGCCGTGCCGTTCGATGCATGCGTTCAACACCGTGCAATCTTCAAAGGCGCAATTCATTCCCTGTCCGTAAAACGGCACGATTGCGTGAGCGGCGTCGCCAAGCAGCAAGGCGCTGTCGTTGACAAACCAGGGAAACGCGCGAATCGTCACCAAATCGCCGGTGGGATTTTCGAAAAATTCATCCAACAAATTGGGCAGCAACACCACAACGTCAGCGAATTGCGTTTTAAAAAATTGCCGCACCTGTGCCGGTTCTTTCAACCCGGCGAAGCTGTTTTCGCCCTCAAAGGGCAGAAAAAGCGTGCAGGTAAAGCTGCCCACCGGGTTGGGCAGGGCAATCAACATGTGGCTGCCGCGCGGCCAAATATGCAGCGCGTGTTTTTCCATTCTGAAGCTGCCATCCGGCAATGGCGGGATGGTCAATTCCTTGTAGCCGTGCGCCAAATAATCCTGGGAAAAATTGTAGCGTCGGGATCTCATCATTGTCAGGCGCACCGCGGAAAATGCGCCGTCGCAGGCAAAAATAACCGACGCTTTTTTTTGGGAAATTCTTCCGGAAGTTTCATCGCGGAGTTGCAGCACGGCGTTGCTTAAATCGACGCCCACACAGCGTCGGTTGAAAAAAAATCGCACCTTGCCGGTTGCCTCGGCGGCGTTCATCAGCGCGATGTTCAAACCACCGCGAGAGATTGAATTGATCGCTTCCCGCTCGGATTTGCCGTAGGGCTGAAACGCCAATTCGCCGGTCAGCGAGTGGATCATTCGTCCGCGCATGGGGATCGCGTCTTTCATCAATTCGTCTAACACGCCCACTTCGCGCAGTGCGTGAATGCCGCGCGTGGAAAGCGCCAGGTTGATGGAGCGGCCGGCGCTGATCTCTGCTTTTCGCATGTCCGGGCGGCGTTCGTACACCTCGACGGTAAAACCTTTGCGACCAAGATATACCGCTAATAATGCGCCCGCCAGACCGGCGCCAACGATGGTTGCTTTTTGTTTTGACATGTTAATTTGGCGTTAAAATAGTGGTAATTAATTAGGCTTTTTTGACAGGATCAACAGGATTTACCGGATTAAAATAAAATCCTGTTGATCATTTTTTTCTTCATCACAGTAAATTATCACGCAAAGATATTAAAAATGCAAGGTATAGAAAAATATGATTTGCATAAGATATTTAGAACGAAACAGAATTCATAATTTTCTGTCTTTTTTCTCGGAAATCAGGAAGAGTTGGCGGGACAAATTTACTATTATCCCTTTATTTTCTGATATTGCGTAACCTATTGTTCAGTACCGGATACTTTTTGAAGTTTCTCATTAACCCCCAACTTCAGTTGGGGGAAATGGCAAATTC
>CAYVDX010000001.1:0-27009 GCA_964450485.1 uncultured Calditrichaceae bacterium | reverse complement strand
GTTCGGATCACCGCTGAGCGCGCGCGCCACTTTTAGCGGGGAATGATTGCCGCGAAAACTCAGGTTATAAATGCTTTCCATCGTCGCTGAATTGTCGATATCCTTGCGAATAAAGCTCGCTTTGACAAATTGGCGCATTTCCGTCACCTCATAGCGGCGCAGAATGGCGTCAACCGACGAAATGCCGGTTGCGGTAACTTTTTCGCCAAAGCTCATGTGATTTTTAAATTTGACAACCAGCATGTTGGGCAAGTATTTCGCCCGTCCGGCGACGCCGTTTTTCAGCGATTTTTGAGTGTTGGCTGCATTTGAACGCACATTTTTTCCGATTAAAATGGACGATGCAAAAATCAACGTAATAAAGAGCAGTAACGGTTTTGAGAATCTCCGCGGCATGGGAAACCCTTTCTTTTGAGCAATATTTGTAACAGTGAAATTAAAGCCCGTTGTCCCTGTTCACTGTGATGTAAGTTACGCGAAGCGTTTAACTGTGATCAAAAATGCCGGAGATTTCCAAAACCGCCAGCACAATAAAAACTTAAAAAAAATAGGGTGTAGATTCGGTTTGTTTTACGTAAAATATTCTCTCATTTATTTCACCCCCCGGCGTTACGGGGGGTGAAATATTTGAAAGCAAAAATTACGTAAAATGAAATCTACACCCAAAAAATACAACGCAAAGCGCGGCGATCAAAAACATATTCTAAAAACGCTTTGGAAACGCTGGCGGTTTTTGAAACCGCCAGCGTTTAACGCGATTAACAAATAGCCGTTGACAGTCTTTGGGTTTGGCACTATTTTAACACGCTGGAGGGATTAGAAACCGCCAGCGTTTAAACCAAAACAGGAGTAGAAATATGTATTTTTGTGATCTTGAAAATCGCGCGGCCAAAGAAGTGGCGCCCGGTATCCGCATTCGCACTTTCTGGCAGGAAAAAATGCTGGTTTCCATGGTTGATTTGGAACCGAACGCCGTCCTGCCGCTTCACAGTCACGCGCACGAACAGTGCGGTGTGGTCGTATCCGGCGAATTTGCACTCACCATTGCCGGCGAAACCCGCGCTTTGAAACCGGGCGACAGCTACATTATTCCCGGCAATATTGAACATGGCGCAACCGTTAGCGAGCAGGGCGCACGCGTGATGGAGGTATTTGCGCCGGTCCGGGAAGAATATCAGTATTGATCCGAAGGGAATCGTAAAGTTATACCGTAAATTGTAAACATTTTAGTTTCAATAAATCATGTCAACATGCCGATAATGCTTCTGATGCCAACATATTTCTCGTTTTAGGGGCGGCTGTAAATTATTCGATTTTTTTGAATAAAGTGATTTATGTTGCATACGACAACCGGGAAAATCAGGAAATTAAACTGCTAAAAAATTCAACAAATGTTGGATAAAACTGTTGAAACCGGACATCAAAACCATTATACTGCATGTTTCAAAATAATTATACAGATATTGTTAACGGAAAGACGACAAGATTCGGATCAACGCAGATGGAATCATTCGCCTTATTCAATTTGAAAGGCGGCGTAGGCAAGACAACCCTGACAGTCAATTTAGGCGCGGCGCTTAGCAGTTTTGGCAAAAAGGTCATGGTGATTGATCTTGACCCCCAGCAAAATTTGACGCAAAACCTGGGCATCAACCCGATGCGGGCTGTCGGCATCGAAGAATTTCTGGAAGGAAAACTTCGCTTTGAGGAAGTTGTAAAAACCTATCGCGGAAAATTTGATTTTATTCCGGCCGGCAAGGGATTGAAAGAGCTCGATATCACCCTGTCGGCGGCGTACAAAAGCGAACAAAACGCCGGCAACGTTTTTCAGCGATATTTCTCCCGGGTAAAGCTCGACTACGATTACATGCTCATTGATTGCCCTCCCTCAACCGGCTTGTTAACCATGAATGCCCTGTCATTTGTAAAAAAGGTGTTAGTGCCGGTTCAATGCCATCAATTTGCGCTGCACGGCTCAAAAAAAACAGTTTCGTTTGTTTATAAAATCAAAGCATTTTACAACCCTGAATTAGTCATCGGCGGCGTTATCCCGGTAATGTATGACCGGCGGAATAAACTCTCCGATTCCATCATCCGGCGGCTGGAAAGCTCCTTTCGCGATAAACTCATGAAAACAAAAATCGGGGTAAACATTGCCTTAGCGGAAGCGCCCGGTTTTGGAAAAACGATCTTCGATTATAAACCCACCAGCCGCGGCGCCCGGGATATAAAAAAATTAGCGGTCGAATTGATGGAACGCGAACAATCCAACCAATAGCGGAAACCTTTATCTCTGCAATAGCGTATTTATCAGAACATTAATCTTCGGAGGAAAAATGCAACTTGAAAATCTGATGAATGCGATACAAAACTTATGCGACAGCGCGCGCGCATGGTTGAGCGATTTGTTTAATTTTGATCCAAAAAATCGCTCGCGACAGCTAATTCCCATTCGCCATGAGCAAAGTAAACCCGCCCGTAATATGAATCACCAGGACTACGAATCAAACCTGATAAAACTCCTTTTTATCATCGCAACGACATTATTGCTGTTTTTTTTCGGGGCAAAGCTGCTCTTTGATCATTAGGCAAAGTGTTGTATATTATCACTCCATTTTTCAGGCGGATTCTTTGCTCCGCCTTTTCTTTTACAAAAATCTTTTCAAGATATATTCCAACATGCGGAGGTAAATCATGTTTGTTCATCCATATAAAATATTGATAAAATGGTTCGTCGCTTTGATGGTATTTTTATCAACAATGTCGGCTTTGGGGCAAAATGCCGAAAACCCGGCCATGTCCGGTTTTAACCCAAGCGGCTCGGACACAAAAGCGATTGAAATTGCCGATGAAGTGATGAAAGCAATGGGCGGGTGGAAAAACTGGGAGAATACCCGACACATCACCTGGAATTTTTTTGGCATTCGCACCCACGTTTGGGATAAATGGAGCGGGGATTACCGCCTGGCGGCTGACAGTCTGTTGGTGTTAATGAATTTGAACACAAAAAAAGGGCGCGCCTGGATCAAGGGCAAAGAGGTGAGCGACGCTGAAAAACTGGCGGAAATTCTAAAAAAAGCGGTCAGCATTTGGATCAACGACAGCTATTGGATGTTCATGCCCTACAAGTTAAAAGACAGCGGCGTGACACTGAAATATCACGGCGAAGGGAAGCTGCCGGACGGGCGGCCCTGCGAAATTTTGCAACTGACATTTGAAAATGTCGGCGACACGCCGCAAAATAAATATCTCATTTATGTCAGCAAAGACCGCCATTTAGTGGAACAGTGGTCATATTTCGCAAATGCTTCGGATGCGGAACCGCGGTTCACCGTGCCGTGGAAAAACTGGCGACAATACGGAAAAATTTTGCTTTCAGATGACCGTGGAAAACGGAAACATTCTCGTATCGCTGTTTTTGATCAGCTTCCGGCAAAGATCTATCAGAGTCCTGAAAAAATTGATATCATGCAATACAGCATCGACGCGCAAGATTGATGAATGTTTTTTTGAAAAATATGCCCGGTGTGTTAAAAAATGGTTTGTATTTATGTAGCAAATTTCCTGGAAGCCGTTAAAACGGCTATAGCGCATACACTTCTCTCATTGACACCGGGATTAATCCCGGTGTCAATGAGAACAAATTAGGTTGAAATAACCGTTTCAACGGTTTCCTGATAAATCGCGACACAATTAAAAATGGTTTATTTGCGCAAAATGCCTGATCATTAAAATTTTAAATAGCATGATGTCAAAAAAACGGGAACTCAGTAATATATCAGTTTCGTAAGAAAATAAAATGATTAACAAGTGATTTGGATGAATGATTCGACACTAAATATTTGGGCGATTCTTTCTTTTTCCGGCGCAATTTACGGTTTTTTTCTGGGGCTGTCGCTTTTTTTTCACCAAAGAGGAAATAGCCGTGCTAATCGGATATTAAGTATTTTTATCGCTTTTTTTTCATTCCTTTTGCTCGAACAGGCAGGATACTGGTCGGGGCTGGCCTTTAAATTCCCCCATTTGATTTACGCTTCAACACCCTTCAAAATGCTGTTTGGCCCCTTAATTCTTTTATATTCCAAAATTGTAATTGACAAAAATTTTAAATTTAAAAAAATCTATGCGCTTCATCTGATACCTTTTTTCGCTTTCTTTATCAATAAATTGCCGTTTTATTTGCTAAGTGCCGAAATGAAACTTGAACATTTTGTCAACTCCATGCCTGCTGACAATTTCTCGATTACAGCGACGGTTTTGGCAACTATTTTAGTACAGCTACTGCACATGTCAATTTATGCGACATTTACATTTCAATGGCTGCAAAAACATAAACCAATAAGAAACAATGGACATTTTTCAATCGAGAAAGTAGAATTTAAGTGGCTCCGTTATTTAATTTTTGGGTTTATCTTTTTTATTGCCTTAAAAATTGTAACTTTTTTACAATTTCTTTATTTTGGTTATCAGTATCTGTTTTATGTGGATTCGTTTACATCGATCGTTTCTTCTGTGATGATTTATGCCGCAGGCTTCATGACCCTGCGGCAGCCGGAAGTCTTTTCCGGTTTATCGCCATTTAAAAAATTACCCAGATACAAAAAATCAAGTTTGTCGCCTCAAAAAGCTGAAATTTATCTGAAGCAGTTAGTTGATGTAATGAAGTCGCATAAGTTGTATTTAAACAGCGATTTAAAATTACAAAGCCTGGCTGATGAATTGTCTATTTCTACCCATTATGTTTCCCAGGTTTTAAATGAACGATTGGGGCAAAATTTTTTTGATTTTGTCAATCAGTTTCGGATCGAAGACGCTCAGAAAAAATTACGTGATCCGGCGTATGAATATTACACAATCCTTAGTATTGCCTTAGAGGTGGGATTTAATTCGAAAGCCTCGTTCAATGCCGCTTTTAAAAAACATACCCAAATGACTCCCTCTGAATTCCGGGAAATGTCCAAGCAGGCGGGCTAAATTTTTTCGTAAAATCCGATCGGATTTTACGTCAAAGTTCTCCGGTTCCGACGATCTCTTTACATAAAACGAAGATATTGCGTAAAAAAACACGGCGTAATGAAATAAATGTCGTTTAAATAAGGAGAATTGTCATGAAAAGCGTTCAGTGTCTATTGATTTCATTCATTTTTATTTTACCACTTGAGTTGTTTTCTCAAAATTTGTTGAACCAGCCGGAAAGTATTGTTTTTGACACGGCAAACAATCGCTATTTGGTTTCGAACATGGGAAATGGTGACATCATTATTATCAACAGCGATGGTAGTCAATCGATCTTTAATAATACGGTATTAAGCGCCGCACGCGGCCTTTTTTTGTCGGGTAATATTTTATACGTTGCCGGCAACACCCAATTGGTTGCATTCGATATTACAAATGGGAGTGTTATTTTCAATTTAACGCCTCCCGGGGCACAGTTTTTGAATGATATTTGTGCAGACGCTACCGGAAATATTTACATTTCTGATTCGTTTGCGAACGTAATTTTTAAATATCAACCGGCTAACCAGCGTTTTACCATTTTTGCGAATAGCAATTTAAGCCTGCCCAACGGGTTGTTGTTTGACGAAGTCAACAGTCGTCTGTTTGTCTGTTCTTTTCGGGATAATTCTCCGATTCAGGCAGTTAGCCTGGCAGATTCATCTGTATCGACCGTCGTTGAGACAACCTTTGATAACTTAGACGGCTTAACAAAAGATGGCAACGGGAATATTTATGTATCTGCTTGGGGAACGGGCGCGGTATATCGCTATGATCCGGCATTTAATATTCCCCCTGAGTTAGTTTCCAGCGGTCACAATGCACCAGCAGATATCTTTTATTATCAGCCGACAAACACTTTGGCTGTGCCAAATGTGCAAGGCAATCGCGTAGATTTTGTCGAAATTATTCCAACGGCAATTGATGATCGTGAGGGGAACCTGCCGCGTAAAATTGAATTAAAACAAAATTATCCGAATCCATTCAATCCCAGCACGACAATCGAATATACGTTGCCAAAATCTACGTTTGTACAGTTAAAAATTTATAATATGTTGGGTGAAGAAGTGAAAACCCTGGTAAATTCCACACAAACGGCTGGTGTAAAATCGGTCGTGTGGAATGGGTTGGATAATAATCAAACGTCTGTAATTACAGGCGTTTATGTCTATCGATTAACATCCGAAACATTTAATGAATCTCGCATGATGTTACTGTTGAAATAATGGCATACAGGTATTCCTGAAAAAATAAGCAAGAATTAACCGTATCGAGGTCATTCCCAGTTTATCCCATCTTTTGGGGCGTGTATTTAGCGGGAATCCATAACATCTCGGTCTGGACACCCACTTATAAAACATGTGGGAGTGACATCATGTATCACAAGAAACCCAGTAGAGCCAAAATTCCATGATTTATAAAGTTGTCAACCAGCATTAACAACAAGTTTCTGTAAAATCCGACTATTTTCTTAATAATTGATGTTACGCAGTGTCTAATATTTCGCTCCTGACGGAGCTTTGGATTTTATGTATTCAGCTTTTCTATAAATATCGTGCTCCTAACGGAGCTTAAACCGCCATATTTCACTGAAAATTTTGAAAATAAGCCCCGTCGGGGCGTAATATTTTGCGACCGCGTAACCTCAGTTAATAATTGTAAAATCAATTGCTTTTTTTGAGCGTAATGTAATCGCCCAAAACATGCGCGCTTTCGGTCATCAACAAATCGTCTTTTTTATCGTCTTTCGTTTCTTCATCTTTTTCGCGCTTCTTTTTGTCGATTTCGGCGCGGCGTTTTATCTCATTCAAAGAAATGTGCTTTTGATTTCGCCGCTTTTTATAATCATCGATTTCAGCAAGCAATTCTTCATATTCCGGGTTATGCGAGAGGCGCAGCATGTGCTGTTTGTTTAGTTGCGGAAGAATGCCGTCCAATTCCTCAAAATCGGAATGGCGTATCCCGTTGATGTGATCCCAGACCAGTGCATTGGGTTGGCTGCTCTCGCCAATATCCATCAACCCTAACGGGGAGGGAAAGGGAACATCGGGTGTAACCCCGGCGTGTTGAGTGCTGCGCCCGTCCACGCGATAAAATTTGGCAATGGTCAGCTTAATTTGTCCAAGCTTCAGATTGGGATCGCGAACAAACCGGTTTAAATCAATCGGGCGTTGAACGGTTCCCTTGCCATAAGACCGGCTCCCGATGATAATACCCCGGTTGTAATCCTGGATTGCCGCGGCAAAAATTTCCGACGCCGAAGCGCTCAGGCGATCCACCATCACGGCAAGCGGGCCCTCGTACACCAACCCGGGATGCTGGTCGCGCTCCACATCAATCTGCCCGTTGGTATCGCGAACCTGCACCACCGGCCCGCGATCAATGAATAGCCCGGTTAAATCCACCGCTTCATTCAAATAGCCGCCGCCATTGCGCCGCAGATCAATAATCACGCCGTCAACATTTTGTTCCTTCAGCTCGCCAAGCAGCCGGGACACATCGCGCGTGGTGCTTTTGTAGTCTTTTTCGCCGCGGCGCATGGCGTCAAAATCCGAGTAAAATGTCGGGATGGTAATCACCCCAAAGATCATTTCCTGCCCATTGTGCATAATGTGAACCGTGTCCGCCTTGGCGGATTGATCCTCCAATTTTATTTTATCGCGAACAAGGGCGATGGTATCCGGCGGCGTGCCGGGCGCGGCTTCTCCCTGAAGGATTTGCAGACGCACAACGGTATTCTTTTTCCCGCGAATCAATTGCACCACATCATCAATTCGCCAACCCACAACATCGGTCATTTCACCGTCATATCCCTGCGCTACACCGACGATTTTATCGTTGGGATGCAATCGTTTGCTTTTGTCCGCCGGGCCGCCGGGCACAATTTCCACCACTTTTGTGTAATCATTTTCATTGACCAAACGCGCGCCAATGCCTTCCAGCGACTGGCTCATGCGAATCCTGAAATCATCAAATTCTTTCGGAGAAAAATAATTGGTGTGCGGATCAAAAGACTCCGCAAACGCATTCATTAAAATCTGAAACACATCTTCGCTTTGTGATTGAGCAACATTTTTCTGCATTCGCTTGTAGCGTTTGCGCAGTGTTTTAACAATGCCCGCCGATTCCTTGCCGGCAAGTTTTAAGCTCAGGGTTTCGTTTTTAAGCCGTTTGCGCCACAATTCGTTCAGCTCAGCCCCATCTCTTGCCCAGGGTGCATTTTCCCGGTTATAATTCAAATATTCGTCAATGGTGAAATCAAACGGTTGATCAATATGTTGAAATACATACTCCAGCCGTTCCGCAACGCGCTTTTGGTATGTGTTAAAAATATCATAGGCCACATTTCATTGCCCGGAGAGCACAAAATCGTCAAACATATAGCGAAACTTCTCAAAATTTTGGATGTCGCCGCTCAAAAAATAAAGCCGGTTTGGATCCAGACTTTCCAGGTAGCGGTCAAACATTTGAGAAGACATCGAATCGTCGATGGCTTTTTTTAAGTAATGATATTGGGTCAGAATTTGTGAAATGGTTTGGCTAACTCGCCGGTGTTGCGGTTCCGGCTCAAGGTTTTTAAATGTTATTGCCGTGGTATCGGAAATAACAGAATCTGCAAATAAATTAGCGCCTGCCCCCAGGCTTAGTAGTATTATTACAATCCACTTTTTCATAAATAAACGCCTTTGTATGTTATAATTTCACCCGGCAAAACGGATGGTGACCATGTTCAAAAAAGTTTTGCTGCCTCATATATAATCTTTTTGGGTGTAAATAGTTTCGATTTGCATTACGAAAATTGATAATTGTCAACTTGTGCGAACGCTTTTATTCCGCTTCCCTTATCATTCTCGAACGACTTGCCTTTTTCCTTAAAAGGCCTGTTACGTTCCAGAATTTTTAATTTACGAAAATTTCCAAATCATTTGTAGTTAAAAATTTACGAAACGAGGAAAAATCAAAGGGATTTACCGATTCCTGGAGATGAAATGGAAAAACGGGATATGCGTAAATGAGGAGATTGAGGATTTTTGTTAACCGGCATCCCGGTGTGCGTCTGTTTTGAAAATCAAAGCGACGCCGCCCGAGCCGCTTTCGCGCCAGGGAGAAAACCGCTCAATTAATGATGGCGAAGATAAATCACGGTGTTAATTGAAGGAAATATGCAATGATTCCCGCGGGACTTTCTCATGCCTGGATGCTTTTCCGATGGCCTTGTGATAAACATTCCTATAAATGTCCGCATGGGCGTTAACCATCGCTCCTAAAGAAAAATGGTTTGTCGCATGAAGGTAGGCATTCCAACTCAGTTTTTGCCGGAGCTTGCGGTCTTTTTTTATCTGCAAAATGCGATCGGCGAGTTCAACAGGATTGTTTAACGGCACTAAAAAGCCGGTTTTTCCATCCTGAACCAACTCGCTGTTCCCACCGACATTTGTGGCAATCACCGGCTTCGCGCAGATCATTGCTTCCTGGATGACGTTTGAGCAACCTTCGCAGAGCGAGGTGAGGACAAACAGGTCAAACCCGTTGTAAAACATGTTCATTTCTTTTTGAAAACCGGTGAAGCGTACCTGTCGGGACAATCCGTTGTTTTCCACGAATTGTTTCAATTCCGCTTCCACACCGTCTCCGACAGCAAAACCACCCACGATAACAACACGAATTTGCTCGCCGCGCTTCACAATTTCCTTGCAGGCCCGCAGCAACATCATCTGGTTTTTAACCTTTGTCAACCGCCCGACAGCGCCAACCACAAATTCATCATTTGAAAACATAAACCTTTTGCGGAAAAGCTGTCTTTGATCTCCGCAAACATAAAAGCGCGCTTTTTCCACACCGTTTAAAATTACCTTGATAGCGTCCCGCGGAAACCCGACGGACTGAGCCAGACGATTGCGAAGGTCATTTGATACGGAGATCACTTCGTCGGCTTTAGCCCAAAAATATCGCTGGAAAAGCAAATGTGCCTTTTTTTTCGGAAATGTGCCATGTTCACTATGAACGATGGCGGGAATTTTTGCCAATTTTGCCGCAATAACGCCTTCCAGCAACGTCCCCCAGGAATGGGTGTGGACGATGTGCGGTCGCTGTTTGTTGAGCAACTTTGCGAGTTTTACCGGGAGCGTTAAACTGTTTCCACCGGCGTGATTCATGCAATAAACATCTATTTTCTTTAAATTTAATACGCTTGAATTTCGAATTGCATTGAGTGCGATTAAAGAGCTTTCAAATACATTTGAATCCAAATTTTTTATCAGCTTGAGAACGCCCATTTCTTTCCCTGCCGGGGCGAGATAATTGATTAAATGGGTAACCCGAATTTTTTCTTTTCCTGTCTCCGGTTGAAATCCTTCCATTAAAGCCTTCCTTCGCCTTTTTGAGATTGGTTCACATTGTCCCAACAAATACAGTAAAGAAAAAACAAGCTCTGTATTCGCGGTTACCCCCGCATTGATTTCAAATATCCCCCAATCGACAAAATGATCTTTTCTGTCTGAATTGCAATAAGGCAAGAAAACTGCCAAAAATTTACCGCCACACCTCCCTTTGCTTTAACTTCTTGCAAATAAACAACTTACATACACACAGAATTGTCCGAGAAACGTCGTTTATTGATGTTTTTAGATAGCGCGCGGTCAATTTTGTACAAAAACCGACCCCTAACCCACAATATTATTCGCGTACAAAAAGCGATAAACCATGCAATAACAGTATATTACAGGTGTGTACGCTTTTCGGCCGAAAGGCTGGAAAAGCAACAGTGGACAGACATTTTAATGAATTTTTTTATACCGAAAAAGTGCATAAAAGGTGTTAAAACAGAAGTGTCATTTCAGGATTTGTCGCTACTTGACAAAAATGTCGAAAATGCCATGGCAAGGTGTAAACAGGCTTGTTGTTTCGTATTAGCCGGCGCGAAAAAAATCAACGGTCTTTTCCAAACCGCTGTCCAAATCAACCGTGGGTTTCCAGGCTAACGCTTTGTTTATCAAAGAATAATCCAGCACGCTGCGCATCTGCTCGCCCGGCTGACCCGGCCCGTGAATTTCTTTTATCGACGCATCCATAAAGTTGGCGATTTTTTGAAAAATGGTATTCACATCCGTTTCAATGCCGGTGCCGATGTTGTAAATTTGATTATCGCCGCCGGCGAGTGCTAATTCCGACGCTTTGACCACATCGCCGACATAAACATAATCACGGGTTTGAGTTCCCTTGCCATTGATGACCGGCTGAGAGTTATCCAGCATTTTTTTGCAGAAAATTGCCACGACCCCGGCTTCTCCATGCGGATTTTGACGAGGGCCGTAAACGTTCGCATATCGCAGAACCGTGTAGTTCAGCCCATGGCTTTGTTGATAAAAATAGAGGTATTTCTCGCAGGTCAGCTTGGTAATGCCATACGGCGACAGCGGCCGGGTGGGATGATTTTCATCCGCGGGAAAATAATCCTGTTCGCCATAGATTGCCCCGCCGGTTGAGGCAAATACCACCTTTTTCACATTGTAATTCGCACAGTGCTGCAACAGGTTGATGGTGCCCAGAATATTGATCCGGGCGTCGTTTTCGGGATCGGAAACAGATTGGCGAACATCAATTTGCGCGGCGTGATGATTGACAATATCGGGGCGTTCAATTTCAAAGACAAATTTGATTTTAGGGTCGCAAATATCAAATTCATAGAATTTGGCTTCCGGATGAATATTGTTCTTTTTCCCGGTGGATAAATTATCCAAAATGACCACTTGATGGCCTAATTCGAGATACCTGTCAGCGATATTAGAACCGATAAAACCGGCCCCGCCGGTGATTAATATTTTCATTGCGATTTACTCCTCAAAATGACACCTATATTAAAAACTCATTCTTACTTGAAACTGAGCGAGCCGGGCGGAATCCTGATGTTTAAACGCATTTCCCGGGTTAAATTGCCCTAAAACAAGCTCCATGTTCGCCCAGCTTTTTAACCGGTATCCCACGATTAAATCCAGTTCTTTCCCGAGGTCTTTTGATTTTCCATCCGGCGATGATTTGATGCGCGTATCGCCTAAATCGGTGGAGGCTTGATCCTGGCGATAGGTATGAAAAACCACATCCAATGACAAGTTTCTAATCGGGCGAATGTCAATGCCGAGGGTCGTGATCACCCGGTTTGACAGTTCCGGGTCCATCACCTCTCCGTAATACCTGAAGCTGGTGACGCCGCCAAGCCGGGCATTGTTTTTTTGCAAACCGGTTTGGTGGAACGCACCACTTTGATCATCGCTGTTTTTATCGCCGCTGGCATACGCAATGCCGCCGGTGATGGTCGGTTTTCCGACGGTGCGAAAAATGTATGACATCCCCGTATCGACGGCATAGCCGCTGCCGTTGCCGGAACGATTTTGCCCCTCGGATTTTGCCAATTCCAGCCAATGACGAAATCCCCGGCGCGGCCAGTGGTAATACCTCAAACCGAAAATACGCAGGCGAAAACCGCTGTTTTCAACACTTTTTCGCTGCATGGCGTACGTGCTTAAAAAGGCGTCGGGGCCAACGTGATAGCGCAGCAATCCAATAAAATTGCCCACATCTTCACGAGAATTTTGGGAGCGAAGCCAGCGCGGTTCCCGACTTGCGGAAACTTCCAGCATGATGCGGCCGCTTTGAAAACGCAGGCGCAATCCGTCCAGCCGGTGATTGTAAAGCCACTCCCGCTCGTCGTCAAAATCCTGGCGGCCGGTCTGCAGCGTGAACGCACGCGATATGACCCAATAGGCATACGCTTGCTCCAACCGGTAGGAACGGCTGCTCAAATCGTGGGTTTGATTCAAAAATTGTTCCCGCAGCCCCACCACAGCCTCGGCAAATGTAAAAGACCCGTTTTTGGCAAGATGCCATAGCGCATCGAGCTTAAGTTCACTGGAGATGATCTGCTTATCTTTTTTGCGCGACTTTCTTAAATCGCGCTCTTTATCCGCGCGGCTCCGGGTAAATAGCTGTCCGCCGAGCAGCATGTTTTTTGCCGGCTGTATGCTGAACCGCACGCTTTTTTGTTCATCCTGAAAAAAGCGATCCAAGGGGCTGCCGTTATTTTGATCCGCCAATAACGCCAGCCGCATCTGCTGGTGCGCCGTGAGTTCGATCCCGCCGATGGTGAAACGCTGTTCCGCGACGGACACTTTTTGAATTTGCCCAAACACCTTAAATCGATCCCGGGGCGCAATTCGCCGGATGGTTCTCGCAAAAAGACGCCCATCCGGTTTAATCCGCAGCTTGACTTTTATCCATTCATGTTGCGTTACGAAAAAGCGGGGCGCTTTTTTGCGATCACGATTCTCAAAGCGCGTGTTTTCCGTGATTATTGCGGTGTAATTCATGATTTGAACGAGGCTGTCATTCAGCCCCACCGCTTTGCCGGCAATCGCGGTGATCTCCATTTTTTCGGGATCAAAATGAGGACGCGGCTTAACTTCCTCGACCGACTTGGCCACTACCGGATCGGCCGGGTTCTGTGAAACACTGCCGCGTACGGACGCCCACATTTTTGGTTTCAGGTGAACAAGGAGCGTGGCGCCGCCCTGGGCCCACACGCACTCGCCGATGATTAACATCAATAACAAGAATGATTTAATCATTGTTTTTTCTCTCGTTTCAGCGCGAGCGGAACAACGTCACTGGTTATTTAACCGTTTTAACGGTTTATAAAAAAAATGTCCATAAGTGCAATTTGCCATGCTCCCGCTTAAAAATCAGCGCTTTTTTATACTGTGCAGGGGCAATAATTTTACTTTTTGCAAGAAACAGAGTGTAGAAGTGTTTCGGAGCTAAAGCATTGTTTTTACTCTAATACCGAAGCACTCAAGCACCGAGGCAGATGAAATGATCCCCACTTCTTCGGGATCAACCGTGCAAAGTATAAGCGGGGCGTCTCTGCCGGGAAAGTTCCCTAACGGCTTCACCGGCAAGACGCCGTGGCGTAAAGTTTGGCTTGATAATTCATGCCTGCATCAGCATGACGCGATCTTTAGGGTTTGAAATTGCCCGCGCCAATTGACGCTCGCATAAATTTATCAATTGCTCCGTAAACAGCCGTCGTTCCGGGAAAAGCGTACTGATATAAATATGCCGCGCCAATGTGAGTATTTTATAAACCTGGATATTATGCCGTAAATTATCGCCGTTCAAATCGACAAAATGCTCGACAAATGCATTTTCCCACGCGGCCAGCGCGGCCGGGTTGCCCAGGTTTCGCAAGCTCTGCTCGGTTACGTGACCGAGAAAATTACCGGCGTCCAACGCCGGATCGCCCAGGCAAAACAGATCAAAATCGATGAGGTAGAGCCAATCCCCGGAAACAAGCACCTGGTCGGGATAAAAATCACGGTGGATACAGGTGGGTTCTACCGCTGTAACTGTTGCGCCGATCCGGTCGCAGGCATCGAGTATTTTTTCCAGGCGGTGGGTCCATTGTGGATAACTCTCGGTCAACAAGGGCAGCCGTTCGTGCAAAATGCGCAGCTCGTCCCGCATGGTGTGCCGGCGCCGCGGTGCAAGCGTTAAGCGGTGTACTTTATGGATGGCTTCCGCAATGCGCCTGGCCAAACCGGGATCATTCTCTTTTTCGATGAGATGTGTTGCAAGCACACCGGAAACTTTTTCCTGAAACCACATTTTGAATTCGGGAATAATACCAACCGGCCGGGGAACGGAAATATTGTCAATGCTTTGGTGATGAAAGCCCGATTGCCAGAGTTCCCGGTTGAGTAAAAACGTCCGTGTATCCATTCTTTTGGCGCGTGTTTTTCCCAAAAAGGTGATCAATTTTTGAGCCCCATCGCCGGTATTTTGCGCCAGGGTATATTCCACCAGGCAGCGGCGGCCGGGTTTATACCGGATGGCGCGGATGGCAACCAATTGATTTTCCGAGCCTGTGCCCGGTTCACCGTTCGCGAGCATCCGTTTTAGTAATTGTTCGGCGGTGTGCGGAGCGAGGGCATGTTTCAACGTCGGCATGGCGTCATCTTTCGTTACATTAAATGGATCGATTACCAGCGCGGTAGTGGATGATTTTGGCGAATGCGTAACCGGTGGTCTTCCCGGCGCCGCCTTTTTTTTGGGTTTTGTTGAGCGAACCAACGCCGCTGCGCGGTGAAGGATCGCTTTTGTTCGCGCAGCCCAGTCCGGCTCACAGGCGCGAAACGGTCCGTGGGAGAGCTGAAAAAGTTCCGCGGCAATACACATCTGAAGATTCGTTTCGTCAACCTCGCCGCCGCCCTGGCGATAGCCTTCAACAAATGCGTTCTTAAAATTTTCCCGCGAGGCAGCGGAAATGTCGCCCCGTAGAACATCCCGCTCCAGGTGCGCGGCAAATAAACCCACATCTACACAGGAGTCGCCCATGACGGTCTCGTCCAGGTCGATGACGCCCACGCGGCCCTTGCTCCACAACACCTGTTGCGAATAAAAATCGCCATGAATCGGATATTGCGCTTCCGGTTGGGACATTATCCATGCCGATAGTTTCCAGGCTAACTGTTTTGCCTGTTCACTTAAAGCGGGACAAACATATCCAAGCCATTCCGCCCGGGACAGCAGCGTTTCCGCGCGCATTGCCCGGGTGCGCATGTATAAGCCCCGGGGACGCTGAAGATGAAAATTTGCCAGGGCAACGCCAGTTTCCGAGACCGCTTGTATTGCGTTATCATTTTTGTAAATCATATCCGTCAATAATTTTCCGGGCAGCCACTCAAACCCCAAAAGCTGGTAACGATCGAATTTTCCCAGGCGTCCGGAAATACGCAGCATGCCGCGGGATTCGATCGAGTTTGTGCTCGCTTGTGATCGTATAAAAGCATCCCGGGTGTACATCTTTAACAGGGCCACCGGTTTTTTATTGATTTCCAGCCTTGCGACAAAACGCCGTTCGGGTTTATATCGCAGCGGCGTCAAATGTATTTCGCCGGTACCCGGCGCTTCCAGAGATAACCGGGCCATTAGCTTGGTTGTGAAACGATCATTCACAATCCGCCGCAGTCGTTTGAGTTTGCTGTCATTCGGGAAAAAGGAGACCACCACATCGCAGCCTTTCAGAGCGACGCGCCCCGGGCCGAATGGACCCGTGGTCTGTTTAGCGCCGGCTTTTCGGAGCTTACCGACAGCATCGGCGCCGTGGGCCTTGGCGTACACATCAATCCACTTTCCGCCGGCGTTCAACCGGTAGGCGACCAGGCAATTCATCCCGGGTTTATAACGGATATATCGCGGTTGCACGGCGCGGAGGTCGGCTTTTGGAAGCGACAGGCGCAGCCGTTTAAGCAATAATTCCGAATCCAAAAGCGTTTTCAATCCCGGTATGGATTTATCGCGTTGCACCAGGTTCCGATCAGGCTGAGATAACATAAGTATCCTCCAGGTTTATTCGTTTATCGCGGTGGGCGGACTGAAGACGCCACATCGCTGCATAACGCCCTTTTTTCGCCATCAATTCATCATGGTTTCCCTGCTCGCAAATTTTACCGTTTTCGAGAAATAAGATATGATCCGCGATAACGGCTAATTTCAGGTCGTGGACAATCATAAAAGTGGTGCGGCCATAGGCCAGGCGCTCCAGCGCTTCCACCACTTCGTGTTCATTTTCTTTATCCAGACCCGTGGTCGGTTCATCTAAAATGAGAATCGGTGATTTGCGAACCGCGGCCCGGGCAATGGCAATCCGCTGCCGCTGGCCGTTGGACAATGTGACGCCGCGTTCCCCCAATTCGGTTTCATAACCCTCGGGAAGCGCGGTGATAAATTCGTGGGCATTGGCCAGTCGCGCCGCTGCTTCAACTTCCGCGCGCGTAACTTCCGGCGCGCCGTAAGCAATGTTTTTATAAATACTTGCACCGAACAGCATGGGGTCTTGAAGCACCATGCTGATCTGAGAGCGCAGGGAACCCAGGGTAAAACCGCGGATGTCTTTTCCATCGATAAGCACCCGGCCGGCGGAGGGTTCATACAGCCGCATCACCAGGCTGACGAGCGTTGATTTGCCGGTTCCGGAAGGGCCGACCAACGCAATTTGCTGCCCGGGACGCGCCTCGAATGAAATGCCGGAAAGCACATTTTGACCGGGTTCATAAGCGAAATGGACATCTTCATATTTGACATGCCCATGCAGGGACGGCGCGGGAACGGCATCCGGCAGATCACAAATATCCGGCACGGTTTCCAGAATATCCATCACGCGGTCGCCGGCGGCAGAGGCTTTGGCAAGCCGTGCCGTGTATTTGGCAAAATTGCGAACCGGTTTAAACGCGCTTTTCAGATACGACAGAAAAACCAACAGATCGCCGGGCGTCAGCGCGCTGCGCATGACCAACCGCGAACCGAAGTACACCACCAAAGCCGTTGCCAGGGCGATGAGAATATCCACCGTGCGTTCCAGGTTGGCGGACAGTCTTTTTGCCTGCACGCCTTCTTTCAGGCTTTTGTTGTTCTGGCTGGAAAATGATTGATCGAACACATCCTCAAGCGATAGCGCCTGAACAATTTTGATTGCCCCGAACGACTCCGCCACTGTGGTTGCCATCGCGCTTTGCCGCCGGCGTTGCAGCTTGGAAACCTGGCGGATTTTAAAACTCATGCGCGATCCAAACAGCAGAAACAGCGGGAAAACCGCCAGCACCACCATCGTGAGCTGCCAATTCAGCCAGAGCATAATGCCCATCATTGCAAACAGAATCAGGGTATTGGCCAACAATGGCAGGATCGCCGTAACGGTGACGTCTTTCAGCAATCCCACATCGCCGATGACCCGCACGATTAAATCCCCGTTTTTTGCCTTGTTGTGGAAAGAAAGCGACAGGAATTGAAGATGTTTATACAGCTCGGAGCGCACTTTGCTCAACACCCGGTTTCCGACCAGTGCAAATCCGATTTTATTTGCATAAGCGGCAAGCGCCCGAAACCCGGCAAATGCAACTATGCCAACGGCTGCCAAAATCAGCAGCGTTGACGAATCAATTGAATCAAATGCCGGGAATCGGGACTTACCGTTTTTTAGGGGGTGGGCAATCACGCGGTCGAAAACAAATTTTAATGGCCACGGTTCCAGAACGCGAAAACCAATTTCAATAAAAAGCGCTGCTAAAGAACCCGTGATCAACAAGCGATACTCACGAATGTACGGCCAAAATTTGCGTAATACCCGCCAGAGAGATGGTAACATATTTTTTATTTCTAATGGTCTGGCCATTCTGAAACTCCATTTTTTTCAAACTTTAATGACCTCGACAATGTTAAATTAGATTTTTTGACAGGATTTACAGGATTAAACAGGATTATTATTTAAAGATTTGTTGATCATTCTTTTGAAATATCATGTATATCCTGTTGATCCTGTCGAAATCCTTTGAAATTGAACATTGTCAAGTTACGACGGCAGGGAACGGTCGCGACCGTTGCCTGCTATACGTTATCCCACTTTTGATAAGGGCATGACGCCGGCGAACCCTAAGATGCGCTCAAGGAGCGTATCCCAGGTATAATCCGCCATGACCATTTGATAACCGGCGCGCCCGATTTGTGTGTGCAAAAGGGAATCGCGGTAAAGCCGGTCTATCATCGCGGCAAGCATTTCGTGATCGCCCGGGGTATAAAGCAGGCCGTTTTTGCCGTGGTGTATCATCTCTTTTAACTGACCAACCTCGCTGGCCACAACCGGCAATCCGGCAGCCATGTATTCATAAACTTTCAGCGGCGAAAAATAGAAATCCTTTCGATCCGGATAGGGCGCAACCGCTACATCCATCGACGCCAACAGCCGAGGCACTTGATCGGGATTCACCGCGCCGCTGAATGTTACCAAATGTCGCAATCCCCGCGCCTCAAGATTTTCTTCCAAATGCTGACGTTCCGGCCCATCTCCGACGATGAGCAAGCGCCAATTTCCGGCACGCTGATTGAGTATCGAGAATGCTTCGATTAGGTGCATAAGCCCGTGCCAGGGTTTTAACGAACCGACAAAGCCAATGGTAAAACTCCCCGTTGAAGCCGGCGCGCCGAAGTGGCTGTTTTGGGAAAAACGCCGCGGATTAACGCCGTTCGGCACAACGTGAATCCGCCGGGAATCGTTCGCATATCGCCGCAAATATTTCGCGACGCCTTTGGAAACGGCAACCAGGGTTGACGCGGCGTTAAATGTTCTTTTGGCGACTTGCTCCGCGCCCCGGCGATCGATCAACACGCGATATTTTGCCTGCTCGTCGATTAACGGCGCATTCACTTCCAGCACGCCGGGAATGCCTTTTAAACGAGCGTATTTCATTCCGGCAAAACACCACAGCGAGTATCGTTCGTAAACCAGGTCAAACTCGCCGGCGGCTTCGAGTTCATTCCGCAAAATATGGTTCACCGCTAATGCCTTTTGCTCGCGCGCCGCCGGGTTTTCCGAGGGAAAATACGGCAGCGAATGAATGCGGACGGACGCCAAATCCCGGGGCGGCTGTCCGCCCGGACGCGGGGTAAATAAATCAACCTGCGCGCCCCTGCCAAGCATCGCGCGGATCACTTCCTGCGCATGGATCGAGCATCCTTTGGCGCCGAAAACCGGCACGCCGTTATCGGCGCTGATATAGGCGATTCGCATTATACGACCTCCCGCAGCGGGCGGATGTCGATCGCGTCTTTTGGGTCGGCGATTTCCGCAAAAAATTGACGGATACGCCCGGCGTTTCGATGAATATCAAACTCATTTTCAATGATTTTTCGGGCCTGCCCGGCTAATTTTACGCGCAGCGCGGGATTTTCCAGTAATCGCTGCAACGCGGCGGCAAGCGCAAAAGCGTCATGCTGCGGCACGATCAACCCGGTTTTTTCGTGTTGAATCACTTCCGGGATGCCGGTCACGCTGGTCGAAACGCACGGCGTTCCCAATGCCATGGCTTCCAGCAATACCGTCGGCAATCCATCGCGATTGCCGTCTGCCCCGACCACGCAGGGCGCGGCAAACACCGCTGCTTCCTGAACCAGTTTTATGATTTCCCGCTGTGGACGCGGCCCGATCATTTTCACGGTTGTTTGCAATCCCAGGCGCTCAACCTGCGCCCGGAGTTGCTCCTCAAGTTCGCCGGAACCGATAATCAGGCATTCAAAGGGAAGCTTGCGGGTTGCCAGCACCGAGCAGGCGTCGATCAGGTGCGCGACGCCTTTCTTTTCAACCAGCCGCCCCACAAACACGATGCGCAGCGGGCGGCTTTGCGGGGATTGATACGGAAATTGCGCCAGGTCAAGACCATTGTAAATTCGTTTTAATTGAACGCCGCTCATATCGTAACGGGAACTCAAATATTCGACATTATATTCGCTGACCGTCACCACGCCGGCGGCGTCACTGAGCTTGCGCTGAAGCAATTCGGGAACAACGCTTTCGTGAAAAATATCCTTGGCATGCGCCGTAAATGTGTAGGGCACGCCGGTAAACAGCGCGGCTAAACGCGCTGCCGCCGCCGCGCTTGTGCCGAAGTGGGCGTGAAGATGGGTGATGCCTTTTTGTCTGACTTGCTGCGCTAATAAAATCGCTTTATAAACAATCTCCCGTTCTTCCCCTCGCGCTGCTTCAAGGGCGTTCCAAATGCCCGGCAACTGTTGCGTCGCGTTTTGCAGCTCCGTCCAAAAATCGCCGAAGCGGGAGCCGAACAGGTAATTCACCGGCGCTTTGACGGATGAAATCGCGTTCTGAAAATGGGTATCCTTGGGCGCGTAAAGCGAGAATATTTCGATATTTAAACCTTCCGCCTCATGGGCCAAAATTTCATTCAAAATAAACGTTTCCGAGTAGCGTGGATAACGCTTCAACACATATCCGACTTTAAGGGGTTTGCTATTGGACATTAGAAATTACCTCCGTTTGCTGAAAATTGGCGAGGGGTTGTTTTCTTACCATGAGAAGTTCGCGTAAATATTTTTGAATGCGGATCAGACCGTTTAAATCAATGCGATTGCGAAACGATTTCGGTTTTTCCGCTGTTTGCAGCCACGCGGTGATTGCCCCCGGCGTCACACCGTCGGGATGCAGCACATCTAAAAAACCGGCGTTGCTCATGCGTTCCGCGCGGATTAATTGTTCCCTGCGCGGGATGACCCGGGGGATAATCAACGCTTTTTTATTAAAGGACAGGATTTCGCAAACGGTATTATACCCGCCCATTGAGACAATCCTGTCGGCGTATTTTAGCAAGGATTGGGGATCTTTGACGAAACCGGTCATCTGCATTTCAGGACGATCTTTTATCAAACGCCGCAAGCGGGAACGAAACTTTTCCGGCATAAACGGGCCGGTCACGATGAGACCCACAAATCCTTCGGGCAATTTTGCCCTGGCAAACGCCTCGGTAATGCACCCGCCGTCCTGACCGCCGCCAACCATGCACAAGGCCAACCGCCCTTTTGGCAAACCATACTTCACAAACGGATCATCATCTTTCGTCGGATTCTCCGATGATTCGCAGCGGTTCAGGTAACCGGTGAAGCGCACTTTCTTTTTGATTTCATCCGAAAATCCGTATTCGCGAACCATGTTATAAATCGCCGGGTGACCGTAAATCCATACCTCGTCATAATAAGCATTGATAATCTCATCATAATTGGAACGATACCATTCCCGCTGAACCTGCTGTTTATCATCCAGAATATCGCGCAAGCCGAGCACGCAGCGAGTGTGATGATACATCCGCAATTCCTTCAGGATGGGTTCCAGCTCTCCGGAAACACCGATGGGCGTTTTGTCAACAATCATCACATCCGGATCAAATGCCTTGACCGCCGCGCGAATGGTACGCCCCCGAAACTGCACCAAGTCTTCCAGGGAAAGGTCTAAACATCTGGACTGATACTGTCCATTCGTGTCTTTATAAAACGCCGGAAGCGTTAAACAATCCACGCCTTGCGGCAGTTTAAAACTGCTCACTTGTTTTGCCCCGGCAATCAACAAAACATCTGCCTGGGTGGGTTCCGCGGCCAGCGCCCTGGCAATCGATATATTTCTGCGCATGTGACCCAGGCCCATGGTATCGTGCGAATAGAGAACAATGCGGCGTTTACGAACGGCCGGCTTTACGAATGGGAGAATTTGAATGACCACAACAACCTTCCTTCTTTATCAACAAATAAATTTGGGACGACGGTGATTTTATTCGGTATTTCATTTTTTAATGTCGGCATGCACTATTGCGAAAATGGTGCCAACAATAAACCGGCACCAAAATCTACACACTTAAATAATTGTTAATAAATAAATTATGGCGGGTATCAAAATACAAAAAAACGCCTTGTCAGCACCAATATTGTCGTTTTATCCGGGAAGATTTTCATTTATGTACAAAACCCGGCCTCATTTCCGCAAGAACAGGCAGGCGCAAGAGTGGTAAGTGCTTTAATAACAAGACATTGCAATTACGTACGTATTTCGGCCCACAGCGATGTAAAGCGACGAAGCGCGTACAAAGCAATGAATTTACGTCAAATTATTTTGGGGGTAGCGGTTAAAATCTTTAGAAAGGCAAGTTAGGCAGGATCAATCTTCCGGCTGCTTTAAATCGTATTTCTGAATTTTACTGTAAAGACTGCTCCGGGTAATATCCAACATTTCCGCGGCTTTGTGTTTGTTCCAATGGGTGACTTCCAAGGTCTTTAAAATCAACTCTTTTTCGGCTTCGTATAGCGTTTTATGTGGCGCATTCGACGAATCCCGGAGCTGTTGCAGTTCCAGCGGGAACAGTTCCGAGGTAATCACTTTTGCCTTGCACAGCACCACGGCTCTTTCCACGACATTTTGCAACTCCCGCACATTGCCGGGCCAGTGATAATCCAGTAAAATTTGCATGGCTTCCGGGGTAAATCCCTGAATTTTTTTCCCGGCTACCGCGGCGTATCGATTCAAAAAGCTGTAAATCAGCAGCGGAATATCTTCCACCCGCTCGTGCAGCGGCGGGATTTCAATCGAGATCACGTTTAAACGATAAAAAAGGTCTTCGCGAAATTTACCTTCCGTGACCAATGCTTGCAAATCGCGGTTCGTCGCCGAAATAATCCGCACATCCGCCTGAATAATTTTCTCTCCGCCCACCCGCTGGAAATTTTTCTCCTGCAAAATCCGCAGCAAGCGCACCTGTGCCGCCGGGCTGATATCGCCGATTTCATCCAAAAAAATGGTCCCTTTTTGGGCCTGCTCAAACTTGCCGCGCTTTAATTGATGCGCGCCCGTAAAAGCCCCTTTTTCGTGACCGAACAATTCGCTTTCCAGCAGGCTTTCCGGCAACGCCGCGCAGTTGATCGCGATGAACGGATTTTCATTCCGCGAGCTGTTTTTGTGAATGGCACTGGCAACCAACTCTTTTCCCGTCCCGCTTTCCCCTAAAATCAAGACGGTTGCATCCGAAGCGGACACATCCCTGATCATTTGAAAGACATGCTGCATTTGGGGACTTTTGCCGATAATCCCCTGTAATGAATATTGATCCTCAACGGCTTCTCGCAGGTTTTTGTTTTCTTCCAATTGTTGCTGCAAATCACGGTATAATTTTTTGTATTCCCGGTTCTTTTTTTCCAAATCACGATTCACTTTTTTAAGCTGCCGGTTCGCAATCTCCATCAAGTGATTTTTTTCCGCCAGAACCCGGGCGTTCTCCTCAACTTCAATTAACAATCGTTCGTTTTCGACGTGCAGCCGGTAAAGCTGCAATTCCTGTTTGAGCACCTCGGCTAATTCTTCTTTTTCCCAGGGTTTGGAGACATATCGATGCACTTTTCCGCGATTAATTGCGTCAATCGCCGCATTCACATCCGCATAGCCGGTCATTAAAATCCGAACCATTTTCGGATATTCCCGGGCTAATTTGCTCAACAGTTCGGTGCCTTTCATGCCCGGCATTCGCTGGTCGGATAAAATTAAATCCACCGGTTCGCTGCCGCAAATTTTTAATGCTTCAAGCGGCTCCCGCGTTCGGATGATGCGATATTGTTTTTTGAATGAATTATAAAACAAATTTAAATTTGCCGCCTCGTCGTCCACATACAAAATTGTGAATTCATCTTTCATGATATTTTGACTCCGTCGATCGGAAGTTGTAAATGCACGCAAGTTCCCTTACCCTCGTTGGTTTTAAAAAAAATGTGACCGCTATGTTCATGGATGATTTTTAAACTAATGCTCAACCCCAACCCCGTGCCGCTTGATTTTGTCGTAAAAAACGGATCGAATATTTTATGAATCATTTCCTTGGGAATGCCTTTGCCCGTATCACAAATTTTAATATAAATAATGTTGTCCCGGGAGTGAGTGTCGATGGTGATTTTACCGTCTCCCTCGACAGCCTGAATGGCATTCAGCAAAAGATTCATAAACACCTGGTTAATATGCCGCGCATGGCAGTTGTACGGCGGCAAATTGTGAAAGTTTTTTTGGATCGTAATCCGGTCTTTATATTCCGGCAGCAACAATTTCACCACGACTTCAATGCTCTGGTTAACATCAATGGTTTGCACTTCGCCCGTATCCATCCGGGAAAATGATTTTAAATCTTTCAGAATATCCACGGTTCTCCGGGCCCCGGTTTTGCAATCGGCAAGCATCACTTCCAAATCCGCAAGCATTTCCTCAAAACCCATTTCCCGCTTAATCGCTTCGATTTTTTCCCGGTTTGCCGGATCCAATTTAGCGGACTCATACACTTTTAAAAGCCGGCGAATATCTGATAACTGCTCTTCAATTAACCCCAAATTGCCGTAAACAAAATTCATCGGGTTATTCACTTCATGGGCAACACCGGCAGTCAAAAGCCCTAATGAAGCCATTTTTTCGGATTGAATGAGCTGCATTTCCGTGCTTTTTAGCTGATGATACGCCAATTCGATTTCTTTTGACCGCTTTGACAGCTCTTTATTCACACGGTGCAGGTTTTCAATCAACTGAATAAAAGCCGTCGCCAGGCTGTGGATTTCGTCCCGCGACTTTATTTCCGGCGGCTTAACCATCGGTTTAGATGAATCATAATTATTCACAAATTCGCTGAGCTCTTCCACCGGGCGGGCGATATATCGCTCTAAAAACCCGGCCAGACCGGCGGCCACGATTAAAAGAAGAAGCGAGGTGCCGATAACCGCCGTTCGCTGCAAATTGCTCAGTACTTGAAAAATGGACGTCGCATCGTATTTTAATAATAATGCGCCATTAATTTCGGTGGTTTCCCACCGGATAATCGGAACAATGCTTTCATATATCGTTTTTCCGTTTTCAGAGTAATTTCGAGTGACCGACTTCCCGCTGTTTAAAACCTGTTTAATATAAAGATTGTCATCTTTTGAAAAAACAATATCAGGGTTAATATCCGCGGTTATTTCCCCGTTTTTTTTAACAATTCTGATATTTTCGATCCGATCGTCGTAATCGATATATTCCGAAATAAGTTGATACAGGCTGCGGGAGTTATCAATTTCATAACTCCGCCCCACGTTTAAACTCAGTTGTTCGCTAAGGGCTGTTAAAAAATGTTCGGTATTATTGACCAGGGACTTTCGAATGGTAATTGCCTGAATATAGGTAAAAATGATGATACTGACCAGAAGGATGGGAAGAATAATTGCCAGAATTTTCCAGCGGAGAGGGACATATTGACGATTTAGGAATTTTAAGAAAAATGGTTTTGCCGATCGATCCATCACAGTTCCACTTCAATCTCTAACAATACGCCATTTTCCGCATTGGTAAATTGGCGGGAGTGATAACGATATTCGATTTGCATCGTGGTGCCCCGGGCCAATGTTTGTTTGATGCCAAACACATTTTGCCAGACCTCATCTCCGGAACTGTTTTTATCCCGATCCAGGTATTCCACTCTTCCGATCAGCCGCAGTCCGTAAACAACGGATAATAAATCGTAACTAAATTGTCCGTAGCCGCCAATGGAATGAGCGTCGCCATATTTAATATCCGCCATTTCCCCGCTGATGGTCAATTTGCCCTTTGAAAATAAAAAATCACCGCCGAGCGCACGGATGGTTTTGTTACCCGGCGCAACGGATGCGGGAACATCTTCTCGCGGAGAGGCCGTGCCAAAGTAAGAGCTTAAGTGGAAGAATGCATAAGGCATTTGAAAACCCACTTTTGCAAAAAAATCTTTTTGATCATTCTCGTCCCTAACGGCGTCGATGGAATTTCCGTTTACCACGCCAACCATGATATTTAGATTATTAATATTGCTCTGAAATTCAAATCCGACATCCAGCTTTCGCAGCTTAAATCCCCTGAAAAAATCATCCTCGCCAAGCGCTAATCCTTTTATTAAAGATCGGGTGATGGTGTAGGGATCCCAAAAGCCAAAGGGTATCCTGATTTGCCCAAACTTTATTTGTGAATGATACCGCGGGATTAACCAAACAAAATAACCTCGATCCAAACCGCTCTTTTTCAGGCCTTCCTGTAGGCGGAACTCGATCAACGCGCTTGCGTGATCGGAAATAAAGGTGTCAAAGAAGAGCTTCGCTTCTCTCATTTGAAAAGAAAATTGCGGCCGGCTTACCGGAAAATAAAATGTGCGAAACTCTACTTCCAGTCCCGTTCGGATATCCGCCGCCGCAAGGCAGGAATTCCAAAACATTCCCGCCACCATGGATAAAAACAAAATATTTTTGAATCGTTTTTTCATCACAAAGGTTATTCATCTTTCCTGGGTTTTCGGCCGGTAATTTTTTCAAACTCATTTTTCTGCTGTAAATCGACGAGATATTGAGCAATCTCTTTTTTAGATCTTTTCTTGTTGATCTCTTCATATATAATTAAAAAAATGGTTCGGGGATAGATAACGGCCGGTCGGTTGGCCGGAAAATATATATCCTCAATATAATTTTCCAACGGCAGGGTGATCAGAAAGACCTCTTTTTTGGAAATTTCCGGGAGTTCCGATAAAGATCGCTCAATTTCAGCAAACTGATCATCCAGCGTTTTATCAACAATGGTCATCAACCGCTTTGGCAGTTTCTGCGCCAGGGAAT